>JALYWZ010000576.1 GCA_030852505.1 Myxococcota bacterium
CCTGGAGAGGGACGAGGGTACGTGAGCACCGGAGCGCAGCGAAAACGAAGCCCAAGCCCAAAATCGCCGGGCGTGGTGGAAGCTAAGGCCCCGCGAATGGAAGAGTCGATCGATTTTCGGGCCGACGGGGGTCGAAACGATCAACCAGATCGAGCTGACGTGATCTAGGTTCGCGGGTGGACGACGAGCGAATCGTTCGCCAGAAGTGGCGCCTGTTGGAGGCGACGCTGGACGAGCCTGCTCGCCGGTTATGGTGATGGGCGGGTGCGGAGGCCGACCGCAATTGGAGCTACGTCGACAGGCCGCGACGAGGCTCATCGTACTGATCAGTGGAGAGCGTGGCTATCAGTGGCCGCTTGCTCGCGTTCGCCGCCTGCCCTCGACCACGGTGTGTGCGCTGCGCCCGAAGGTCCAGCTGATGTTGGACGCGGGAGGCATCGCAGAGATCTGTCCTCGATGAACGCCCTCGAGGTGGCACCAGGTGCAGAGGCTGGTCAGGTTCTCGTCCGAGTCGTCGCCGCCGTGGGAGCGGAAGCGGAGGCGATGCGGCGTCACGTCGCGGCGCCCGCAACACGGACTCTGACAGCGATGGCGGTCGCGCTCGTAAATGTGCGCGTACTCCACGTCTAAACCGCGCGGGCGCCACGTATCCAGGAAGAGCTCGCAAGCGAAGCGCAAAAAGGTCGTGTCGCGTAACGCCGAGCCGCGATGGCGCAGATAAATGGCCTCCCAGTGCCGGAAATCGCCGAGCGCGTGATGCCCGCCGCTCTGCTCGAGCAAGTCGAGACCGCGCCCCATCTCGAAGCGCAGTCGCCCGGCTTCGCTAGCGCGACGCGCGAGCTCCGCGTCGAGTGCCAGCAGGCGTTCCACGGAACAGCCCGGTGCATGCGGACGCTCGGGTCGTCGCCGGACGCGACCAGCGAGCGAGCCCTGTGGACGCGCAGGCGCGAGCAGCTGCGTGAGCATGGTATCTCCTATACACCCACGATTTCCGGCTCTCGGAGCGGCGCTTGGCGGGGCGATCGGCGCTGCGAACGCTTCGTGAGTCGATTTCTCGCCGAAACGCCGACGGTGCGTGACGTCGGCGCCGCAATTGGCAATCGCGCGTGAACCAGCGCTCCGAAGCGGCCGGCGCCCAAAAAGCTGTCAACGAAAAGCGCGGTTCAGACCGGGTACATAGGTGACAAATTAGACCGGGAACATAGGTGACACGTTCTTGATGGGCGTGGAACCTGCGCTCCATGCCTTGGAAAGAGACGTCACCGATGAACGAGCGGTTGAGGTTTGTGCGGATGACTTCCGCATTCGCGGGCCCCTAAAGGGGTTGGCCTGGCCCCTCGCCGAACGGCTAGGCCATTCGCGGCGCGGACATGGTACGCGTGCGCGCCATGTATTACCTCGCAATCCGTCAGTTCGCGAACACGCTGAAGAACCTCGATGCGATCCTGGGCAAGGCCGAGGCCTACGCCAAGGAGCGCAACTTCGACGTCAACAACCTGGTCGGGATGCGGCTCGCGCCGGACATGTTGCCGTTCATGGCGCAGATCCGCATCTGCTGCGACGGCGCCAAGGCCGCTGCGGCCGCGCTCTCCGGCAAAGAAGCGCCGAAGCACGAGGACAACGAGAAGACGTTCGAAGAGCTGCGCGCGCGCATCGGCAAGTGTCTGTCGTTCGTCGAGTCGGTGAAGGAAGGGGACTTCGCGAACACCAAGCCCGACCAGGTGATCACGCTGCCGGGCGCCTCGGGCAAGCGCCTGCGCGCCAACGACTACCTGTACAACCGCCAGATCCCGAACTTCTTCTTTCACGTGTCGATGGCGTACGCGATCCTGCGTCACGCGGGCGTGCCGATCGGCAAGGCCGACTACCTCGGCAATCTGCCGTTCGTCGAGGGCTGAGCGCCGAACGTCCTACATTGGCTCCGCGAGCCTCTTTCAGGCGCCAAGAGCTTGCCAAAAGCTTGACTCGGCGAGCCACGCCGCCGAATCTCGCGCACGATGCTCTCGTGCGGTGCTTCGGCGGCGCGGGAGAGGGGAACCGGCATCGTCGTCCTCTTTCTCGGGCTCTTGGGGATGGCCTACGCGCCCGAGGCGCGCGCCCAGGAGGGCGACGACGAAGCACTGCTCGAGCCGGAGCTCGTTCAGATCCACGGCTTCGTCAGCCAGGGGTTCATCAAGACCTCCGAGAACAATTACCTCGCCAAGTCGGAGCGCGGCAGCTTCGAGTTCACCGAAGCCGGCATCAACTTCACGCGCTCGTTCAATGACAATCTGCGGGTAGGGTTCCAGCTCTTTGCCCACGAGCTCGGGCCGCTCGGCAATTACAGCCCGCGGTTCGACTGGTATTACCTCGACTACCGCTTCGCGGACTTTTTCGGGCTGCGCGTCGGCCGCACCAAGATCCCGTTCGGGCTCTACAACGACAGCGCCGATATCGACGCCGCGCGGGTGCCGATCTTGCTGCCGCAGTCGGTGTACCCGATCGACCACCGCGAGTATTTGCTCGCGCAAACCGGCGCGGAAGTCTACGGAAACGTGGAGCTCGGCGCGCTCGGCGGCCTCGAGTATCGAATCTACGGCGGGACGCTGCACATGGGGGATCCGACGCCGCCACCCGGCGTCACGGTCAGCGACCTCGAGGTCAAGTACGTCTATGGTGGGAGGTTGTTGTGGTTGCCGCCCCTGTCCGGCCTGACCCTCGGCGCGAGCTACCAGGCGCTGCGCTTCGACTGGAGGTACACGGTCAACCCGGCGCTGATCCCGGCTTTTCAGGCACTACAACTAGTACCAGCCGATTTCACCGGGGACCTCCCGGTCGAGTTCCGCGTGCGCATGGGCGTGGCCAGCGCCGAATACCAGACCGGTAACCTCAGCGTCGCGGTCGAGTACAGCCGCTGGGTCGGCGAGTTCGAGAGCGCGGCTCCGAAGCTTCTGCCGCCGCACATCGTAAACGAACGCTATTACGCGATGGTCTCGTACCAGGTGACTCCGTGGTTCACGCCCGGCGTCTATTACTCCGCGTATTTTCCGAACAAGGATAAGCGCGACGCTCGCGCCGACTACCAGCACGATGTCGCCGTCAGCTTTCGCTACGATCTCACCAAGAACTGGCTGCTCAAACTGGAGGGGCACTGGATGGAGGGCACCGCCGCCCTCGAAGAAAGCCTGAACGATAAACCGAAGAACCAACTGGCGAAGGAATGGGGAGCCTTCCTCGTCAAGACGACGGCCTACTTCTGAGGTTTTTCGATGCGCGGACTCAGCCTACCGAATCTTCGCCGGCTCGCGCTCTCTGCGCTGCTCTTGGTCGTGGCCGCGCTGTTGGTTCCCGCCCTGCCCGAAGCGGCGGCCGAGACCAGGTCCGAGCCAGCGTTCCAGATCATCGTCCACCCCAAGAATCCCACGGCCGCGCTGGCGCGGGATTGGGTGGCGCAGGCCTTCCTCAAGCGCACGACGCGCTGGCACGACGGCACCGCGATAAAACCCGTCGATCTCCACCCGGACAGCGCCGTGCGCCGAACGTTCTCCCGAACCATCCTGTCGCGGAGCGTCGCCGCCGTCCGCAACTATTGGCGGCAGCGGCTGTTCTCCGGCCGCGACATACCGCCCCCCGAGCTCGAATCCGATGCGGCCGTCGCCCGCTACGTCGCGAAACACGAAGGCGCGATCGGCTACGTGGCAGCAGGCAGCGAGCACCCGGACGTGAAAATCGTGATCGTGCGGTAGTGAAAAGCATCCCCGGTATGAGCTTCCACGACGCAGCTGTGCGCGCGCGTTCATCGGGCTCCCACCAAGCAGGCCGTCGAATCCTGCCATCGCCCGGGCTCCGTGGGCAAGACGGATCCCTTCGCGTTTTCCGTGATCCGGAGATGACCTGGTTGCATCTTCAATCCTGGAACGCCCATGACGACTCATCTCCGAGAGCTTTCGTGGCTTTGGCTGGGAGCGGCCTGCCTGTCGCTCGTTCACTGTTCGGCTTCGGACGACGCCGACGGCGGCGCAGTAGGCACCGGGGGCTCGCCGGGCGGCGCGGCCACCGGTGGCACGAGCTCCGCGAGCGGCGGCCTGAAAGCGACAGGCGGCATCACGGCGACGAGCAGCGGTGGAGCCGCAACCAGCAACACGGGCGGCCTCGCGACCACCGGCGGCTCGGGGACGACG
>JALYWZ010000577.1 GCA_030852505.1 Myxococcota bacterium
CTCGTGACCGCTCCGCGCCCGCTTGAATCCGCGGGACCTCCCGCGCCGAGCGGCGCATCGGAGAGCTTCAAGGCCGCGATGTTGGCTTTGAACCGCGGCGACGGCCGGGACGCCGCCGCGCGCTTCTCGCGTTTTCTCGAGCAATACCCGCGCGACCCGCGCGCCGAAGACGCCGCTTATCTGCGCGTGCTCGCCCACCAGCGCAGCGGAGATACCGCGGAGCTGCAGCGAGCCGCAGGTTACTATCTGCGGGCCTACCCGGCGGGTTTCCGGCGGCGTGAAGTGGCGGCTTTGCTGCCGTCAGTACCCTGAGCTCGGCGGATGTCCTAGCGTGGGCGCGGTGTCCCGCCGCTCTTCGACGCTGCTGCTGATCCTCGCGTACGCCGCGTTCGTGTCGCTCGGCTTGCCGGACACGGTGTTCGGCGTGGCCTGGCCGTCTCTTCGCCGGGAGTTCGGGCTCTCCCAGTCCTCGATGGGCGCCGTGCTCGCGACCGGCGTCTGTGGCTATTTTCTGTCGGGCTTGCTCGCGGGCGTGATGATCCGCAAGCTCGGCGTCGGCGGGCTCCTGGCGCTGAGCAGCGCGGCGGTGGCGCTCGCGCTCGCCGGCTACGCGCTGGCTCCGAGCTGGACGGCCTTCTTTCCGATCGGCTTCGTGATGGGCCTCGGTTCCGGAGCGATCGACTCGGGACTGAACGGCTACGCCGCCCGGCACTTTTCGGTGCGTCACGTGAACTGGCTGCACGCGTGCTGGGGCGTCGGCGCCAGCATCGGGCCGCTGATCATGACCGCTGCGATCGCCACGGGGCACCAGTACCGCGCAGGCTACGGCGCGCTGGCCGTGCTGCTCGGCACGATGGCGACGGCATTTCTGCTCACGGCTCGCGCCTGGGCCGCGCCAGCCTCCTCCGAGCCAACGGCTGCGCCCGGAGAAGCTCGCCCGGAGGCAGGGTTCGGAACGGCGCTGGCTTCTCCCCGCGTCTGGCTGCACCTGCTCGCGTTCTTCGTCTACACGGGGCTCGAAGCCTCCGTGGGCCAGTGGTGCTTCAGCCTGATGCGCGAGGCGCGCGGGGTCGGCGTGGAGGCCGCCGGCTCCTGGACCTCAGCTTACTGGGCGAGCCTCACGCTCGGCCGAATCGTGCTCGGCTTCGTGGTCGATCGCTTTGGGGCCGACCGGCTACTCCGGGTCGCGACCTTCGGCGCCGCCGTGGGCGCCACACTCTTCGCAGTGAGCTCGGGCGTGCTCGGTCGCGCTGGGCTGCTGCTGCTCGGCATGAGCCTGGCTCCGATGTACCCGACGCTGATGGCGCGCACTCCCGCGCGCGTCGGACAGCAGCTGTTGCACCACGCGGTCGGGTTTCAGGTGAGCGCCGCGACGCTGGGCTCTTCGCTGCTGCCGGCGCTGCTGGGTCTGCTCGTAGCCAGGACGGGCTATGCGGCGATCGGCGCGCTTGCAATCGTTCTCTCGCTGACCTTGATCGCGGCTCACGAAGCGCTGCTCCGGCTGAAACCTACGTGACACTCGCGTTACGAGCTGAGTATGCTCCCCGGTCGATCATGACCTCGCTGACGACTCGCACGCTCCGCCTCGCGCTCCCGCTACTCGCCGCCGCCTCACTGCCGATCGCCGGTTGTGGGGGCGACGACGACGACGAGGTCCCGATCGATCAGATCCAACCCGACAAGGCCGTCATCGACCTCAGCGACGCCGAGCAACGAGGCCTGTGCTCGTGGGCGACCGAGATCGCGAAATCCGAGTTCCCGCCGCCGGGCACCGAGATCTACTGCGGCGGCATCACCATCAGACTCCAGCCACTGGGCTGCACGAATCCCACGTCGCCGAGCTGCACCGCCACCGTCGAGGGGTGGCGCGGCTGCTTTCCCACGTTCATCGCTCGCCTCGGGGACGACCCGTGTCTGATCCTCGACTTGCAAGTGCCGGGCGCGCTCAGCGAGTTCCTCGAGGAGACCCCCGGCTGCGAAGGCATGGGGCCTTGTGGGACCACCATGCAGTAACACTCTGGTGCGTAACGCACCGACATCGGCGCCACCTGAATTTGCCTGTTGAATCCATGAACTCCGCCCGCCTATAGCTCTTTAGGCGCTGAGCGACGTCGCTCACCCGCCGATCTCGCCGAGCAGGAGGACGGAGAATGGGAACACACAGGGCCTGGGTCCGGCACCTCTTCGCGGCGTGTTTCGTGGCCCTGTTGGCCTGGGGTTGCGGCGATGACGACGGCGGCGACGGGGGAGGCAGCCCGCTCGACGGCGGAGCCGGTGGGGAAGCCGGCGGGGGCGACGCCGGTGGCGGAGGTGACGCGGGGAGCGGAGGCGCGGCTGGCGCCGGAGGAGCATCCACCTGCGGCTCGGGGAAGGAGCTCTGCGGCGGCGAATGCGTGGAGCTCGCGAGCGATCCGAATCACTGCGGCAACTGTAGACAAAAGTGTGATTCCGGAGAGCTCTGCTCGAACGGGCACTGCCGCGAGGGCTGCACGGCGAGCCTCACCGAGTGCGACGGCGAGTGCATCGACACCGATCTGGACATGCGGCACTGCGGCGAGTGCGGCGCGGCGTGTGGCCGCGGCGAGGTCTGCTCCGGCGGCGAGTGCGCACCCGGTTGCGCGCAGGGCTTACTGGAGTGCGGAACGACGAGCGGCGGTAGCCGCTGCGTGAATCCGCTGCGCGACCGCTGGAACTGCGGCGGCTGCGGCGTGGTCTGCGGTGACGGCTATCTGTGCAGCGCCGGCACCTGCGCGCTTTCCTGCCAGGTCGAGCTCGTCGAGTGCGACGGCCTCTGCGTCTATCCGCTGAAAGACCGCGACTACTGCGGCGCCGCCACGGGCTGCGCGACCGGCAACGAGAACGCCGGTGAAGTCTGCGGGGAGGGCAGCGTGTGCAGCGCCGGTGCCTGCTCGCTCACCTGCGCCGAAGGGCTGATCCAGTGCGGCGACGACTGCGTGAACCCGGCGCGCGACCTGGCGTTTTGCGGTGCGAGCGGCGATTGCAGCGGCAAGAGCTCGGGCACGGCCTGCGGAAGCGGAGAGCGCTGCGTCGAGGGCGTGTGCGAGCTCGCGTGCCCGGTCGGGCAGCTCGTCTGCGGCGGACGGTGCGTCGATCGCTTGAAAGATCGCGACTACTGCGGCGCGACCTTCGGCTGTGGCGAGGACGACGTCGGCAGCGACGGCAACCGCTGCGGTGGCGGTGCCGTGTGCAGCAACGGCACCTGTGCGCCTTCGTGCCAGGACGGCCTCGTCGAGTGCGACAGCCAGTGCGTCGATCCGCTGCGCGATCGCCTGCACTGCGGGGTGGACTCGCAGTGCAGGCCGAACCCGAACGCGGCGCCCAACTGCGCCGCCGGCTACGTGTGCAACGCCGGCGAGTGTTCGCTGTCCTGCCCGAGCGGTGGCGTGAAATGCGGCAGCGAGTGCGTCGATCCCAGCAAGGACATCGAGCATTGCGGGGCGGTCGCCGGCTGCGGGGAGAACGGCATCGGGAGCGCGGGCTCGAAGTGCGCTCCGGGACACGTTTGCAGCTCCGGAACCTGCATGCCCTCGTGCCAGGAGGGGCTCGTCGAGTGCAACGGCACCTGCATCGTTCCCGATCGCGACCGCGAGTTCTGCGGGGCCACGCCGGGCTGCGGAGCCGCGGGCGGCGACGACGGCGACGTCTGCCCGTCGGGCTACGTCTGCAACGGCGGCGACTGTTCGCTCTCGTGCCCCAATAACCTGGTGAACTGCGGCGGGGAATGCGTCGACCCGCAGGTCGACCGCAACCACTGCGGCGCCACGGCCGGTTGCGGCTCCGGTCAGGGCTCGACCGGCAACTCCTGCGCGCCGGGCTACGTCTGCAACGCGGGGCTGTGCTCGCTGTCGTGCGCCGGCACCCTGGTGAACTGCGCCGGAGAGTGCGTCGATCCGCACGTGGACAGAAACCACTGCGGCGCCACGCCGGGTTGCGGCATCCAGGGCCAAGGTAGCGCGGGAACGGTCTGCGCAGATGGCCATGTTTGCAATGACGGGGCGTGCACGCTGTCGTGTCCGACAGGGCTCGTCCGTTGTGGCGCGACTTGCGTGGATCCGAAGCAGGATCGCAACCATTGCGGCGCGACCCTCGGCTGCGGCGCGGGTAGCGGCAGCGCCGGGGCCGTGTGTGGCGCGGGGC
>JALYWZ010000578.1 GCA_030852505.1 Myxococcota bacterium
GGCGTCACCTGCAGACTCGCGCAAGCGCGCCAGCGCTTCGAGCGCTCCGCCGTGCTCCGGGTCGAGCCGCACCACGGCTTCGTAGGCGGCGAGCGCGCGCTGCGGGGCGCCGATCTGCTCGGCCAGCACCTTCGCTTGTTCGAGCAGCAGCGCCACCTTGCGCGGCGGCTCGGCGAGGCTCTTCTCGTGGCGCTCGAGGATCGCCACCACGTCCTCCCAGCGCTCCTGTGCGCGATAGTGGCGGACCAGCGCGGTCAGAGCGCGCTCGTGGTTCGGGTCGAGCTCGAGCATGCGTTCGAGCGCCTCGGACGCCTTGTCGTGGTCGAGGAACTCTTCGTCGTAGAGGGTGGCGATGCGCTCGAGCAGCCCGAGCTTCTGACGCGGAGTGGCGCTGCGCTCGATCTGCTGCTCGAGGTTGTCGAGCAGCTCCTGATAGCGGCCGCTCTTGCTGAACAGGCGCTCGAGACCGCGCAGGGCCTCGATGCTGCGCGGATCCTGATCGAGCACCGCGTTGTAGCGACGGCGAGCTTCGAGCTCGTCGTTCAGGTTCGACTCGTAGAGCTCGGCGATCCGACACAGGGTCTTGAGGCGCTCCTCGCCGCGCTGCCCCTCGGCGCTCTGCTCGAGCAGGCGTACCAGCGCAGAGTGGTCCCCGACGCGCTCGTACAGCCTGGCCAGGTGCTGGCTGGCCCGGGCGTGTCCCGGATCCTGCTCGACGATCTCTTCGAGCAGCGAGCGCGCGCGGCTCGAGTCGTTCAGGTACAGATCGTAGAGCTCGGCGGCCTCCGCCTGGTAATCGCGGCGGCGTGCGGGCGTGGCCGCGGCCTCGGCCCGGCGTGCGAGCACCGTCGCGAGCTCGCCCCATTGCTGAGCCTTGCGAAAGATCTGCGCCATGCCGTCGAGCGCGGCGTCGTTGCCGGGCTCGAGCGCGAGCACGGCCTGAAAGCACGGTAGCGCGAGGTCCCCGCGGTGGGCGCGGTCCATCCACCAGCGCCCTGCGCGGGAGAGCAGCGGCAGCTTCTGTTCGGCGGGGGTCTCGGCGGCGTGCGCCGCGTGTGTCACGCTCTCGAGCACCTCGTTCCAGGCGTTCGCGTTCGAACCGGCGAGGCGCTCGATCTCGGCGGCGAGCTCTAGGTCCGCCGGATCTTCCGTGAGCGCTTGGGTGAAGGCGACCAGGGCCTGTTCGCGATCGCCGAGCTCGCGGGCGTAGATGCGCCCGATCTCCGCGAACGAGCGGGCCTTCTCCGCGTGCGTCGAGGCGTTCTCGGAGCGGGCCAGGAGCAGCTCCACCACCTCCTCGAACTTTCCGAGCCGGCGTCGTAGCTCGATCAAGCCGGCCTGCGCCAGATCGTCGTCGGGCGCGAGCTCGAGCAACTTCTGGTAGGAGTCTTCGGCGTTCGCGCGGGTTTCGGGCCAGGCGGCGGCGACGCGCGCGGCGCGGAACAACAGGCTCTTCTGTGCCTCGAGCGCCTCGGGCTTGGACTGCAGCAGCTGAGCCGCGGTCTGGAAGACGCCGGCGATGCGTGCGGCGAGCTCGGGCGTCTCCGAGGCGGATTCGAGCGACAGCGCCGTGCCGTCGTCCTCGGGGTTCCGCACCAGGTTCGCGATCAAGCTGTCCAGATTTTCCGGAGGAATGCTGGCTTGGGAAGCCATGCGCACCCGGCCGAGTTGCTGGAAGAGCTCGAGCGCGGCGCCGGCATCGCTGGGACGGGCGGAGGGCTCCTTCGACAGCAGCCGCTGCAGGAACGCGTCCAGATCCGGTCCGATCCAACCCTTGGGTCCCTGACCGCTCGCAGCGGGTGGCGGCTGCGAGACGTGCCCGAACGCGGCCTGGATCGGCGCGTCACCGAACGGCGGCTTGCCCGTGAGCATCTCGTAAAACAGCGCGCCGAACGAGTACACGTCGCTGCGCGTGGACGACGAAGCGCCGCGGATCTGCTCCGGGGAAACGCTGCGCGGTGAGCCCACCGTCGCGAACAACTCGGTCCGTCCATTGTCGAGCCGCGGACGAGAGCGCAGTCGATCGGAGCCCGCGTCGAGCAACACGACGCCGGGCGCAGCGTCTGCCGCGGAGCGGACCAGGATCACGTTCTCGAAGCGCAGGTCGCCGTGGGGGATGCGCCTCGCGTGCAGCGCTGCGAGCGCGTCGAGGATCGAGCTCGCGATGGGGTGCGCCTCCTCGATGGGCAGCGCTCCGCGGCTGCGCAGGTGTTCGGCGAGCGTGATGCCGGTGACGTGCTCGTGCGCCGCGTAGACGCGACCGTCGGTTTCTCCGACCTCGAGCGCCTTGGGCAGACCCGGGTGATCGATCGAGGAAATCAGGCGATTGACGGTCAGGAAGCGCTGCAGCCCGCGGCGGTCGCGCGTGGCTTCACGGCGCAGGATCCGAATGCGATACGTCAGCTCACCTCGCTCCCCGATGTAGGTGAGCGCGAGCCGGCCTTCGCCGAGCTGCTGCAGCCTGGAGAACCGTCCGAAGCTTTCACCCTGGGGGATTTCAGTATCGGAAGACAGGCCGACGGCGCGGATCGTCTGCACCTGGTCGGAGACGTCGCTGCGCGTCGCGAGCAGCGCGTCGCACAGCGCCTCGAGTGCTTCATTCTCTGCGCAGTGCGCGGTCAGCGCACCGGCGAACGACGCCTTGGCTGCTGTGCCCCCAACCTGCTCCGGTTCGAACCCCAGGATGTCGCGGCTCAGCTGGATCAGCTCGTCGAGCTCGTACAAGCGTTCGAGCTCTGCCCGCAGAATATCGGTCTCCTTCATGGTCCTCGTGGAACTGGTGCCAGGTCCGGCGTACAAGTCTGACTGGAATCGAACCATAACGCCTTCCGCGACCGCTCTCACTGGATTTCGCGGGCCGGGCGCACGCATTGCTCGTTTGTGGTCCATGCCCAGCGACGCGAGGCATGCTCGGAGCTCCATGCGCTCCGGACACTTCCTCGCTCACCGCGCCTTGCCGCTCGGCGTGCTCCTGATCGCGGCACTGTCCGTCCCCATCATGATTTTCTCCCCCGACGGCCTGTCGCGGCTCGAGCACCTGGAGCAGGAGAAGCTCCGCTCGAATCAGGAAGTATCCAGAATTTCGGCTGAAATCCGCGAGCTTCGCGCCAAGGTGCAGCAGATGCAGAAGGATCCGGCCATGGTCGAGGCCGTCGCCCGGGACGAGCTCGGGTTGGTGAGGAAGACGGAAGTGGTCTTCCTCTTCAAGGACTGAGCAGAAGGGCTGCCAGCGGTCAGGGTCTAGAGCAGCTGGTAGACGAGGCTCACCGCCGTCGTCATGTCCGTCGTTTCGATGCCGGGCAGCGGGTTGTTGTCGTAACGGAGGCTGAAGGTCGTGGCGATCGAGAAGCCGGCCTGGATCGAGGCCGTGAGGCCGACGTCCCATCCGAGCCTCCAGTTCTCGGTGTCCTTGAAGGCTTGCAAGTACTCGAGCGAGGTGTCGAACGAGACCGACTCCGCGAGCCCGTTTTCGTAGGCGAGCAACGCGCGGCCGCCCTGGCGCGTCGTCGAGCGATCGAGCGGAGTGCCTGCGGCCTCCGCGGCTTCGAGCGCGTCCTCCCGGCGATAGTCGTACTGAAGGTCGTAACCGAGCTCCGACCAGAAGCGATGCTTCTCTTCGTCGATGAAGTAGTACGCGACGCCGGGATCGAAGTTCATGCGCAACGCCAGCCCCTGAAAGCGATCGCGGAGCGCCGACACGGATGCGAACACCGCGAAGTTTCCGGCGATGAAGCGATCGTAGCGGATGCGCCCCTGAAAGTTCTCGACGTTGGTCTCGCGCTCGTCGCTGTCGGGTGGTGCCGCCTCGCCGTAGTTCGCGGCGAGCGCGACTGCGAGCTGGTTCATGCCGCGGCGCAAACGGAACTTGGCCGCCGAAGTCGCGGCGATCGACTCGGAGTTGCCACCGGTGAACAGGCCACCTGCAGACAGCTTGAGCTCGGTGGCGTCCTTGTCTTCGGCGGGCTTCTGAGCGGCCTCGAACCCGGCCGTGGCGACGTCCTCTTTTCCGCCGCTGGCCGCGTCCTTCTTCTGCAGGCCCGGCGCAAGGTCTTGGGCGAAAGCAGCCGGCGTAGCGAGCGCGATCCCCCCGACGGCAGCAACGATTCCTGGCAATGAGAGCAGCGCGTGCTTCATGGCGGTTCCTCCTCG
>JALYWZ010000579.1 GCA_030852505.1 Myxococcota bacterium
ACGCCGGACCGCGCGGCACGCAACGCGAGCTCGCCCGCGCGCTGTTCCGCGCCAATTTCGACGACGCGCTCAACATCAACGATCCAGAAGTGCTGGCGGAGCTCGGCGAACGACACGGGGTTGCGGCTGACGAGGTCGTGAAACTGGTCGGGGACCCCGGGGGGCTCGCCGCCACGCGCGCCGAGGCCGACTCCGCGATGGCAGCCGGCATCCGCGGCGTGCCGTTCTTCGTGTTCGACGGACGGCTCGCCGTGTCCGGCGCGCAGCGCGAGTCCGTGCTCCGAGAAGCGCTGAAGCGCGCGCGCGCCACGCCGTCCGAGTGACGGCTCAATCCCCCGAGCAGAACCGGACGAAGAAGGTCCGCGCGCGCGTGCCGACGACCAGCACGTCGTCCACGCTCTCGACCGAGCGCACCGAGCACAAACCGGGCTCGTCGGCGGACCACGGCCCTTCGAAGGTCGTGAGCGGCGAAAGCTCGCTGGCATCGGGCGCTGGCAAATCCGTGGTGAGCAAACCGCTCTCGCAGTTTGCAACGAACAGCCGCTCGCCGAGCGCCGCCAGATCGAACGCTCCGTCTTCCCCGTCGGCGCTGGATCGTTCACCAAGTTCACGAGCCCGCTGCCGGCGTCGTACCGCTCGAGCGCGGCCTGGTACGAGCCCCAGAAGCTGTTCGTCTCGGCGAGCAAGTAGCTCTCGGACTCGCCTTCGAGCCGGGGCGCCATCCGAGGATTGCCGACAGTCGCATGGCTCTCGATGACTTCCCCGTCGAAGCTCCTGCGTTCGATCCGCGCAGACGCACCTTGTCCTGCTCCACCCGCGCCGCCGCTGCCGGCCTCTTCCGAAAAATTTTTCTCGTCGACGCCGACGAGGACGGCGTCGCTCTGCACTGCGAGTGGCCGCCCGAACCGACCTTCCTCGATGGACAGCGGCTCCCCCATCTCCCACTCGCCGTCGCTCTCGTGCAAAACGAGCACCTCGTGGGAGGAGCCGAGCGCGACTCGTTTCGCGTCGAAGTTTGCGATCGACCAAGCGCGCGCCGCGGCACAGACCGGCGCAGCCGCTGATCGCGCTGTCCTGCTAATCCAGGAACGGGGCGCTTGCCGCGTCTGAGCTCCACCGCATGCCTCCACGATCCACACACTTTGCGCTCCTCGCCGCGCTGACCTTGGCTGCGCCGTCTGCCGGGGCCGAGCCATCCCCCCTCGGCCGCACGCGCGAGGTGATGGCGCGCCTCGAGCACATCCGCACCACGCTCCAGACCTCCGAGTACGCCCACGTCACCCGCGTGAACGAAGCCGAGGGCAGCTACGTCTTCGACTGCTCGGGCTTCGTCGCTTGGGTCCTGCGGCGCACGGCCGCGGGCGCGCACTTCGCGGTGGTCTCGCGCTCGAAGGTTTGCCGCCCGCTCGCGCGGGACTATTATTGGGAAATTGCCCGCGCCCATCCGAGCGCGGCGCGGGGCTGGGTCAAGGTGACCCGCTTGCTCGACGCGCAGCCCGGAGACGTCGTGGCCTGGCTCAAGCCATCCGAGGTGCGCTCGACCAACACCGGGCACGTCGCGTTCATCGTCGAGCCCCCGAGGCCCAGCCGCTCGATCGAGGGCGGCTACCTGGTGCGCGTTGCCGATGCCTCCCGCTACTTCCACGCCGACGACGAACGCGAGACCCTGGGTCGTTCGGGTTTCGGCATCGGCACGATCCTGATCGTCGCCGACCCGACGTCGCACGCCCCGATCGCGTACGGTTGGTTCGGAGAAAATTCTGCGTGGATCTTGAACGCACAAATGGCCATCGGGAGACCCGTCCGCTGACGCTTTGAAAATTCTGCGTGCCTGGTCGACCGCGCCGCTTCATGCTCGGTGACCCGCTTTCGGTCGGGGGAAAAGGGCGAAGCTCCCATGCAGCACCAGACCGACCTGATCTTGACGTTGACCGGCGCGTTCGCGGCAGCGCTCGTGCTGGGTTCCCTCACCCACCGCTTGAGGCTGTCGCCGATCGTCGGCTACGTGCTGGCGGGCATCGTCGTCGGGCCGTACACGCCCGGTTACACGGCGCACAAGGGCATCGCCGACCAGCTCGCCGAGGTCGGCGTGATCCTGCTGATGTTCGGCGTCGGGCTGCAATTCCACTTCAAGGAGCTGCTCGCGGTCCGCAAGGTCGCGATCCCCGGCGCCGTCGCGCAGAGCGCGCTCGCCACCGTGCTCGGCGTCGTCGTCACCACCTGGTTCGGTTGGAGCCTGAGCGCGGGTGTGCTGTTCGGCCTCGCGATCTCCGTGGCCAGCACCGTCGTGCTGCTGCGCGTGCTCAGCGACAACGGCGAGCTCCACCAGCCGACGGGTCACGTCGCGGTGGGCTGGCTGGTCGTGGAAGACCTGTTCACCGTGTTGGTTCTGGTCGCGATCCCGGCGCTGTTCGGGGCGCAGGCGGGCACGCAGAGCGCGGGGGTCACGCTCGGGTTCGCGTTGCTCAAGGTCGCGGCGTTGCTCGTCTTCACCTTCACGGTCGGCGGCCGGCTCGTGCCGAAGCTCCTCGAGCTCATCGCCTCCACCAAATCACGCGAGCTGTTCACGCTGTCGGTGCTCACGCTTGCGCTCGGCCTCGGCGTCGGCGCGGCCAAGCTGTTCGGCGTGTCGATGGCGCTCGGCGCCTTCCTCGCGGGCATGATCGTCGGCCGCAGCGAGTTCTCGCTGCGCGCCGCGTCGGAAGCGTTGCCGATGCGCGATGCGTTCGCGGTGTTGTTCTTCGTGTCGGTCGGCATGCTGTTCAACCCGCGCTTCGTGCTGGAGCGCCCAGGGCTCATCGCGGCCACGCTCGCGATCGTGCTGATCGGCAAGCCGCTCGCGGCCATCGCGATCGTGCTGTTGCTCAAATACCCGACCAAGATGGCGCTGTCGGTCGGCATCGCGCTCGCGCAGATCGGCGAGTTTTCGTTCATCCTCGCCAGCGTCGGCCGCGAGCTCGACATCCTCCCACCCGAAGCCAGCAGCACGCTGGTCGCGACCTCGATCTTCTCGATCTCGCTGAACCCGCTGTTTTATCGGCTCGTCCCGCGCTTCGAAGCCTGGCGGCTCCGGCGTCAATCCCACCCCGACCTGCCGCGGCCCGACGCCGAATCCGGCCGCCACGGCGCGATCGTCGTCGGCTACGGACCCGTCGGGCAGACCGTCACGCGCCTGCTCACGCACAACGGAATTCAGCCGACGATCGTCGAGATGAACCTCGAGACCGTTCGCGCCCTGAAGGCGCAGGGCATCCCCGCCGTGTACGGCGACGCCAACCGACCCGAGGTGCTGGCCGAAGCGGGCATCGAGCGCGCCGTCTCGCTGATCCTCAGCGCACCCACCGAGGCCCTCACGGTCGACGCGATCCGACAAGCCAACTCTCTGAACCCGCACCTACTCGTGGTCGCGCGCTGCTCGTACCTGCGCGAAGTCCCGGCGCTGCGCAAAGCCGGCGCCATCCCCTTCGCGGGGGAAGCCGAGGTCGCGCTCGCGATCACCGGCTTCATCCTGCAAAACCTGGGCGCCCCGCAGGACCTGATCGACAGCGAACGCCAACGCATCCATGCCGACCTCCTCCCCGAGCCGAGCTAACCCAACGGCCCTGCCGGCTTCCCGAGAGACCGCACGGGCGCCAGACGGAACGCCACGGACGCCAGTTTTTTGGGTTAGGACCCGCGAATGGAAGTCGATCGATTTTCGGGCCGACGGGGTCGAAAGGATCAACCAGATCGAGCTGACGTGATCTCGGTTCGCGGGGATGACGAGCGAATCGTTCGTCCAGAAGTGGTGCCTGTTGGAGGCCTCATCGTACTGATGAGTGGAGAGCGTGGCTATCAGTGGCCGCTTGCTCGCGTTCGCCGCCTGCCCTCGACCACGGTGTGTGCGCTGCGCCCGAAGCTCCAGCGGATCCTAGAGGCGGGAGGCGTCGCAGAGATCTGTCCTCGATGAATGCCCTCGAGGTGGCACCAGGTGCAGAGGCTGGTCAGGTTCTCGTCCGAGTCGTCGCCGCCGTGGGAGCGGAAGCGGAGGTGATGCGGCGTGACGTCGCGGCGGCCGCAACACGGACTCTGACAGCGATGGCGATCGCGCTCGTAGATGTGCGCGTATTCCACGTCTGAACGGCGGGGGCGCCACGTGTCCATGAAG
>JALYWZ010000580.1 GCA_030852505.1 Myxococcota bacterium
GTCTCCGGGCGGTAGCGCGCGCCGAGCAGCCACGGCATGCCGAGCGCGCAGCCGATGAACGCCACGTTCAAGAGCGCGGGAGCGAAGGCGGTGACGGTGAAGCGGCGGTACGTGTTGAGCGCGGCCACGCCGAGCGCCGCCGTGCCCATGAACAGGATGTACGGGAACACCCAGCGCGTGAGCCAGACGGTGCGCTCGAACTGACCCGGGATCTCCTGAAAGCCGCCCGCGAACAGCCACACCAGCTGTTCGGCGAAGCCAACGCCCAGCGCCGTCACCGTCACGAGCAGCGTCCAGGATAGGCCTCGCAGGTTGGCGAAGAAACGCCGCGCGGCGTCGTCCCCCTGCTGCTCTTTGGTGCGCGTGAGCACGGGCAGCACGGCGCTCTGCACCGCGCCTTCGCCCAGCACTTGCCGGAGCAGGTTCGGGATCGTGAACGCGACGAAGAACGCGTCGGTCAGCTGCCGCGAAAACACCGCCGCCAACACCTGATCGCGGACCAGCCCCAAGAAGCGGCTGGCGAGCGTGCCCGCGGCCACGATCGCGGCGCGACCGGCGATGCGCTCGTGCTCCCGCGCGCCGCGGTCTTTCGCTGGTTCCTGGCCTTCCAAGGGTGGCCGGAGCCTAGTCGGACAGCTTCCGCTCGTCGATCAGCTTGCCGTCGGTGGTGAAGAAGCGCGACACGAGCTCGGTGGGCGTGGCTTCGATGATTTGCGCGCCGTAGGCTGCGGCGAAGCGCACCACGCTGCCGGGGATCGGAGCGTCGATCGCGTACAGGCTACGCCCGCCCAGCCCGTTGACGATGAAGGGAACCTTGCCGACCTCGACGCGTTCGTAGTGGTGGTCGTGGCCGGCCAGCACCAAGCTCGCGCCCCAGGCCTCGTACGGCCAGCGAAGCGCGAGCGACGAGCCGTGAGAGCCCGAAGAATAGGGCGGGTGGTGCAGGGTCACGACCTTCCAGCGGGACTTGGAGGCGGCGAGGCGCTGTCTGAGCCACGCGGCCTGCTTCGAGTCCGCGCTGATGCCGTCCGGCTCGCGCTGGTCGCTGTCGAGCACGAACACGTGCACGTTGCCCCAGACGACGTCGTAGTAGCGCTCGTTGCCCGGCAATTGAAAATAATCGAGGTACGGCAGCGAGCGCGTGGACCAGTCGTGGTTCCCGAGGGCAGGGAAGAAGCGGTTCACTCGCGCGCCCGGACCGAACCGACCGGAGTACGGACAGATGTACTCAGCGTAGTACTGGCCGATGTTGGCATCGATCGTCTTCTGCTCGCCGTACACGTAGTTGTTGTCGCCGGTCGTCAGCACGAACTCGGGCTTCTGGCCCTTCACGAAATCGGCGACGCGCTGCTCGTTCAAGCCCGCGTACCCGAAGTCGCCGATCACGGCGAAGCGCGTGGTCGGCAGCGGCGCCGGGGGCTCGCACGACGGGGCCGCTGCGGGGTCGGCGGCTCGGGCCAACGGCGTCGAGGTGGCCGCGCCGGGGTCGCTCTGGACGGGCGGCTGCCGGCTCTCGGGAGCTCGGCCCTCGCGCTTGCAACCAGGGAAGACGAGGGCCCCCGCCAATCCGGCCGAAAGGACGAGACCCGAAACGGCCAGCCGGCGACGCTGTCTCGGGTTGAGCCGCCGCTTGGGCGGATTCGGTGATGCTGCGGGCATCCGTGGTCTCATCTAACACGCTCCCAGCTGCCCCTCGCGGGCCGGCTCCAGTGAGGGCCAAATTATTCATATAAGGCGTATTCTCCGGGGGGCAGATCGGGCACCTGGTAGTCCGTCGAAATTCCAGCCATGGTTGACGGGTCCGACGCCGAAGCTGCGGTTCTCAACCAGAAAATCAGAGCCGTGAACCACCGTGGTGGTTCGTAAGGGTCTGAAACCAAATTGCGAAAAACCGTGACTCCGTGAATGTGCGTCGGGTGACTACTTGCCCAGGTCGTGATGAGGACATCGATGTCGGAATGGCTGCGGATCGGCGTACTGGCGAGCGTGCTGCTCGCGTTGTTCGGTTGTTCGGATAGCGGCGGCAATTCAGCCGACCCGATGAGCCCGGGCGGCGGGGGCGGCGGAAGCGGCGGGATGCCGCCCGTCGTCATGGAAGGCGCGTGCGAGCTGCCCGCCGGCATGGAGGCGGATTTCGCGGCGCGCATCGGCTGCCGCGCTGACTTCGACGCGCTGGCGTCTCTGCCGCTCGATCAGAGCATCCCGGGTGCCCGCTCGGGCAAGGTGGTGCTCGACACGCAGGACGGCGACAAGGTCTACTTCCAGAATAGCAAGAAGTACGCGATCCACTACGAGTTCGCTTCCACGCACCTGTCGGGCAACGGTCTGCCGTTCGTGGACGATCTCGCGACCTTCAACACCATTCAGTACTCGAGCCCCGAGCGGCGCTTCATCCTCGGCGCGATCACCTACTACGAGGGCCCGCAGACCTGGACGCTCGAGATGGCGCCGTACGACACGGCCTCGTCGGCGATGATGACGAAGCTCTACGAAGCGGTGAAGAGCCACACGTACTTCGGCCCGGCGCTCGCGTTCCACCCGACCTCGGAGAGCGTCGCGATGGAAGCCGCCAAGGCGGGCGCGGCGTTGCCCACGGTCTCCACCACCGAGCTCTACCGCGGCATCGACTACCAGCCGCTGAACCTGGGTACCGTCGTGGGCCGGCTGCGCTTCTTCAGCGCCGCCGAGCTCGCGTCGAAGTACGTCGATTTCCAGGACATCGTCGTGCTCGACGAGATCCCGAACGACATCACGGTCGTCAGCGGGATGATCACCGACGAGTTCCAGACGCCGCTGTCGCACGTCAACGTGCTGGCGGTGAACCGCAAGACGCCGAACATGGGCCTGCGCGGGGCCTCGCAAAACCCGGCGCTCCGCGCCCTCGAGGGACAGTGGGTCAAGTTCACGGTCGGCGCGTTCGAGTACTCGGTGGTGGCGGCAACCGCCGAGGAGGCGGCCGCGGACTGGGAAGCGCGACGTCCAAAGGGCGTGACGCTGCCGCCCCTGAACCTCGACGAGCGCGCGCTCAAGAACGTCGAGGACATCGTCGACGAGAGCTCGGGCACGCTGCTCGATGCGCTGAAGACCGCGATCCTGGCCTATGGCGCGAAGACCGCGCACTACGCCGTGCTCGCCAACACCGCCAACGTCCCGGTGCGCAAGGCCTTCGGCGTGCCCATCTACTATTACGTCCAGTTCATGCAGGACAACGGGTTCTACGACCAGATCGACCAGATGCTGGCGGACCCGAACTTCGTGAACGACCCGGCCGTGCGCGACCAGCGGCTCAAGAAGCTGCGCGACGACATGATGCTCGGCACGGTCAGCCAGGAGCTCCAGGATCTGCTGCGCGCCAAGCTGGACACGGATTTCCCGAAGCTGAGCATGCGCTTCCGCACCAGCACCAACAGCGAGGACCTCGACGGGTTCCCCTGCGCCGGCTGCTACGAATCACACACGGGCAAGATCGACAAGGCCACGGGTGAGCTCGACTGGCCCGACGTGCTGGACGCGCTGCGCGAGACCTGGGCCAGCATCTGGCTGTTCCGCACGTTCGAGGAGCGGCGCTACCACAGCATCGATCACAAGTCGGTGGGCATGGGCCTGCTCGTCCACCACAACTTCCCGGAGGAAGAGGCGAACGGCGTGGCGATCACCGCGAACCCGTTCGACCCGCTGCAACTTCAGCCCGGGTTCTACGTGAACGTGCAGTTTGGCGGCGCGAGCGAGGTCGTGCACCCGCCGCCCGGCATCACCACCGACAACTTCGTTTACTATTTCAATGAGCCGATGCAGCCCACGACGTATACCTCGCACTCCAACCTGGTCCCCGACGGGCAGACGGTGCTGACGCGACGGCAGATTTACGATCTGGGAGTAGCCCTCGACGCCATCCACCAGCGCTTCTCGAAGGCCTACGGACCGGGCGCCGGTAACCACGATTGGTACGCGATGGACGTCGAATTCAAATACGATGACGAAGACAGCACGCCCGGTGACGCCAAGCTGATCGTGAAGCAGGCACGACCGTATCCGGGGCGCGGCAAGTGAAGCGAAGCCGAACCAGTTCCGGGCTACTTCTTCTTTCGTCGGTTCTCGCGTACGGCTCGCCGCTCTACGCGCAGGAGTCAGCGGCCGAGGCCGCGC
>JALYWZ010000581.1 GCA_030852505.1 Myxococcota bacterium
CCCGAGCGATCGCCCGCGCGACACGTCACCCACGCTCGTCGATCCCACCGTGGTGGAGCCGGCGCTGCAGCAGTCGGCCCCCACGTTGCACGCCGGGCCCCACAACCCGATGCTGTCGCGTTCGGGCCACGCGCTGCTCGGCACCCCGCCTGCGGTGCCGGCGCGCCCGTCGATCCCCGCGCAGACCTTCACCCAGGGCCGCGTGTTGTTCTGGATCGCCGCCATCGTTTGCGCGCTGATCGTGCTGGCCATCGCGCTTTGGTGGATCGTTCGCTAGCAGCGCAGTCCCCCGTTTGTTAATCACGACCTGAGGTTTCGCATGGTTCCGGGCTTCGGTAAGCAACGCATCGTCATCGGCAGCGCCCCGCACTGCGAGATCCGCCTCGGGGGCAACGGCGTCCAGCCGGAGCACGCCGCAATCGTTCACGAGGGCGGCGGCAAGCTCGTGTTCATCGACGGCGGCGCGGGTCCGACGGCCGCCAACGGCGTGCAGGTCGCGCCCGGCACGTCGATGCCGTTCGACTTCCGCACGCAGTTCCAGGTGGGCGAAGCCGCGATCCCGAACATGCACCCGGCGCTCGGCCTGATGCTGATGCAGGCCGGCGAGCTGCCGCCGCGACAGAACGAGCTGGTATTCGGTCGCGATCCGACGCGGGCGCACATCGTCGTGCAGCACCCGCAAGTCTCCGGCGCGCACGCGGTGTTCACCATGAACCCGCTGTCGGTCGTCGATCAGGAGTCTACCAGCGGCACCTGGATCAACCGCGAGCGCTTGCCGCCGCGCACGTCCGTGCCGCTCGATCCGAGCGCCTACCTCGCGCTCGGCCCGGTGCCGGTACCCGTGGCGCTGGTGTTGCAGCTGGCGAGCCAGATCAACGCGCGCCTGCCGGCCGAGCCCGCGAGCGGTCAAGAGCACGGAGCCGCCGCCGCCGCGCCCAAGAAGCACAAGACGGTGATCGGCCAGATCCAGCTCGGCGCACCGGGACAGAAGCCGTTCAAGACCATCGGCCGCACGCCGGAAAACGACATCGTGCTGCCTCAGCCGCAGGTCTCGAGCCGCCACGCTATCTTGCACGTGACGGGCAGCGAGCTTGCGCTCGAAGATCGCGGCAGCGCCAACGGCACCTTCGTCCGCGGCCAGCGCATCGCGCCCGGCCAACGCGTGCCGGTGCAGAACGGCGAGAAGGTGTTCATCGGCCCGATGCCGCTGGTGATCCAGATGGCGGGGCAAGAGGTGGCCGTCGTCGTCGAGGACTCGGCGCACTGGGCAGGCCGCCCGCTCTACGAGATCGAGGCCTGGGACCTGAACCTGCAGGTGCCCGATCGCGACAACCCGAGCTCGCTCAAGACCCTGCTCGATCACGTCAGCTTCAAGGCGCTGCCCGGCGACCTGATCGCGTTGATGGGCCCGAGCGGCGCCGGCAAGACCACGCTGCTGCTCACGCTGAACGGTTATTTGCCGCCTACCTCGGGCCAGGTGCGGATCAACGGCGAGGACCTGTACGCGATCTACGACGCGCTGCGCGGCTCGATCGGCTACGTGCCGCAGGACGACATCGTTCATCCGGAGCTCACCGTCTACGAGGCCGTGCGCTACAGCGCGCGCTTCCGCCTACCGCCGGATTACTCCGACGACGAGATCGATCGCCGCGTCGAGACCACGCTCGCCCAGCTCGGCCTGGAGAACGTCGCCCACCTGCAGATCGGCCGCCCCGAGCGCAAGATCCTGTCCGGCGGCCAGCGCAAGCGCGTCAACATCGCGATGGAGCTCGTCACCGACCCGGTGATCATGTTCCTCGACGAGCCGACCAGCGGTCTTGCGGCGGACGACACCTCGGCGCTGATCCAGCTGCTCTCCGATCTCGCCAAGCAGACCGGCAAGACCATCATCACCACCATCCACCAGCCGGCCAAGGACGAGTTCGAGAAGTTCAACCTGGCGCTGGTGCTCGGCGTCGGCGGCGTCACGCTTTTCTACGGTTCACCGAAGGACGGCTACAAGTTCTTCGGCTCGGTGCTCGAGCGCCAGGGGCGCCCCAACGCGGTCGACAACCCTCGCGACATGTTCGACATGCTGAACCAGCGCGAGCGTCCGATCTACGAGATGATGCGGCAGCACGATCCGAACGCCCCGCGCTACGCGGCGCGCGCGCAGGCGGCTCGCGAGTGGCACGCCGAGTATTTCAACCCGCAGAACCCCTTCTTCCAGAAGATGTTCTCCGGCAGGCGCGCGGTCGGCACCGGCGGCACCGAGCACGGCGTGCCGCAGAGCCGCGCCCGCACCCGCGGCCAGTTCGGCCTGCTCTTCAGCCGCTATTTCAAGGTCAAGGTCCGCGACGTGGGCGGCACGATGATCATGCTGCTGCAGGCGCCGATCATCGGCTTCCTCCTGGCGCTGGTCTTCGGCGGACAGAAAGATGCCATCCCCTACTGGTGCCTGGGCGCGCTGCAAGAGCTCTCGCGCCGAGCCGGGATGGGCGGCGGCAGCGAAGAGGTGCTGAAGAACCTGCCTGCGACGCCCGATCACGCGGGGGCGATCTTCTTCCTGGTGGTCGCGGCCGTCTGGTTCGGCACCAGCAACGCCGCCCGCGAGATCGTCAGCGAGCGCGCCATCTACCGGCGCGAGCGCATGGTGAACCTCAAGCTGTTCAACTACGTCGGCTCGAAGTTCCTGCTGCTCTCGTTCTTTTGCGTGATTCAGTGCACGGTGCTGCTCGCGATCGTTTTCTTCGCGCTGCGCTTCAACGGCGGTCCGCAGGCCTTCCTGGTGTCGCTCGTGACGCTGATCGTGACGGCGATGAACTCGGTGGCCGTCGGCCTCGTGCTCTCCACGCTGGTGGACAGCAGCGAGGCCGCGATGGCGCTCACGCCGATCGCGCTGATCCCGCAGGTCGTCCTGGGTGGGCTGATGGTCCCGATGACCACGAACCCGCTGCTCGAATGGCCGATGTATTTGATGCCGGCGCGCTGGGGCTTTCAGGGGGTGGTAGGACAAGAGCGCCTGGCCATCGCCGATCAACCGGCCTGGCTCATCGACATCAAAAAGCCGGACGCCACGAGCCCTGCGGACTTCGTGTTTCAAGGTAAGTTCCGCTGCGCAGAAGCCCAAATCGCGAGCGCGGACTTCAACGGCGCGTGGGGCTTCACCACCTACCAAAATGCCTGGTTGCCGCCGGCCGTGCTGCTCGGCATGAGCCTGTTCGCCTTCATCTCGATTCTCGTGCTCCTGAAGCGCCGTGACTCGATTTGAGATGAGCTGAAATCGGACCGAACCTAGCCGTTCTCGGCCACTATCGCCCGCTAGCGAGCTGGGATACCGTTCCCGGTTACCGCGGGCATGCTGCTTGGCTCGAGCGAAATCCGGTTGTCGCCGTACTCTCCCCAACCGGGTCAGCCGGGCGCTTCCGCTCGCCTCGGGTTCTTGGTCGACAGCTTGCTGTCGCGCTATCAGATCCGGCTCTTCAACGCGGTGAAGCGCGCGGCGCGCGAGCGCGGTGCGCGTGTCGTGGGCTTCCAGGGCAGCTACCTGCGTAACCCGACCGAAGCGCGCCTGGTGTTCGACGGCTCCTTCCTCTACGAACTCGTGTCGACCGGCTGCGTGGACGGGCTGCTCGTCACGGCGAACATCCTGGCCAGCGGCGTGGGCGTCGAGCCGGTGCGCGAGCTCTGCGAAAAGAGCGGCGTGCCGATCGTGAGCTTCGGCGAGCTGCCCGGCTATCCGCAAGTCGAGGTGGATACCCAGCGCGGGCTGAAGAGCCTGATCGATCACCTGGTCCGCGTGCACGGCCACAAGCGCCTGGCCTTCATCCGGGGCACGCCCGAAAACCCCGATTCGATCGAACGCGAGCGGGTGTTCCGCGCAGCGCTGGCGGCGCTCGGCGTGCCCGTCGTCGAGGATTGGGTATTGCCCGGCACCTTCCTCGAGTCCTCGGGCCACTCCGCCGTGCGGCTCTTGCTCGACGAGCGCCGCGTTCCGGTAGACGCGATCGACGGCATCGTGGCCGCGAACGACCAGATGGCGGTCGGCGCGGCGCGCGAGCTCGCGGCTCGCGGCGTGAACGTGCCGAGAGACGTGGCCGTGGTCGGCTTCGACGACGACGAGCACGCGCGCAGCTTCAGCCCCCCGCTCACGACCGTGTCCCAGCC
>JALYWZ010000582.1 GCA_030852505.1 Myxococcota bacterium
CCGCCCGAGCTCGCGGCGCGCGTGCACCTGCTGCCCGGTCCTGCCACGGACGCAACACCGCGGCTCTCCGAGGCCGACGCCGTGATCGTCGATCCGCCGCGGCGCGGCCTCGACCGAGCCGTGCTCGACGCACTGGCTGCTTCACCTCCCGCGCGTCTCGTCTACGTGAGCTGCGGCTTGCCCTCGTTCTTGGTGGACGCCGGCGTGTTGCTCGAAGCGGGGCTCTTGCTCGAGGGCCTCGAAGCGTACCTGATGTTCCCGTTCACCGATCACGTGGAAACGCTGGCCTGGTTTCGCAGACCCGGTTAGTAACTTTTCTAAGTATCCCGCGCGCGAGCTTTTGCGGCGTCGACGGCGGTGCTACTCCGGGGAAATCAGGGAGGCGTCTCGATGTCTTTGCTCACGACCGTGGTCGGCTACACCACCAGCTCCACCTCGCAGATCCTGGCGATTTTCAAGCCGTCCACCGCGACGAACGCGCGCATCGCTTATCAGGATTCGAGCGGAGTCGCGCGCGCCGTCGACGTCGCGCTGATCCCGGCCGCGCCGTACGCCCTGGCCAAGTTCTCTTTGAAGGAGCTGGCGCTCCCCAGCGTGAAGTACGCGGTGGCGGACTGGACGCAGAACGCTCCGGAGCCGGCGGCGATGCTGGCGAGCCCGGCGGCGCGCTTCTTCCGCCTCGTCAAGCAGGGTCCGCTGAAGATCGCGCTCGTGAGCTGCAACGACATCGACAACCACACCTTCGCGAAGGAGCACCGCGCGGACATGTGGCGCCGGCTGTTGCAGCTCGTCGAGGGCAAACAGGTGGACCTGATCCTGCACGCGGGCGACCAGATCTACGCCGATTCACCGCCCGTCGGCTGGCTCGAATCGGAGAAGCACGTCGGTGCCTATCGCCGTCACTACGTGAGCACCTGGTCGCACCCGGACGTGGCGGCGGTGCTCAGCACCTGCCCCAGCCTGATGATGTGGGACGACCACGAAATCTACGACGGCTGGGGCTCGAACGACAACGACGACACGGCCAAGGCGCTCGAGCGCTATCGAGCCGCCGAGCAGGCTTACCGCGAGTTTCAAGATCCCCAGAACCCGCCGGACCGGCTCGCGGGTGGGCTCGGTTGGATCGCGAAGTACGGAGATCTGGCGATTGTCGCGGTCGATGCGCGCTCGCGCAGAAGCTGGGCCAGCGGCAGCGTCGCCGGGAAAGAACAGCTCGACGATCTCGAGCTGAAGCTAGGCGAGCTCTCGCAGCTCGGGCTCAAGCACCTTTATCTGGTGCTCGGCACGCCGGTCGTGAACGTCCCGCTGATCGCCGCAGAAAAGGTCGTACAGCTCGCGGTGCCGAGCGGTCTCGACGACATCCGCGACGGTTGGACCGCATCGAAGAACCGCGCGGAGTGCGAGCGGATGCTGCGGAGCCTCATGACCTTCGCCGCTCACTCGCCGACGACACAGGTCACGCTGCTCGCCGGTGACATCCACCTGGGCACGCTCGCGCAGATCACGACGCAGCTGCCGTTCGGCCGCAATCAGGCCAAACCCAGGCTATTTCAGGTGACCGCTTCCGGCATCGGCCGCCCGACCCCGCGCGGCGTCGAGGGGCTCGCGATCGCGCTCATCACCAGCGGCGGCACCCAGCAGCTGTTCAAGGACACCTCGGGCTCGCTGCTGCCAATCCACGGCTCGACGCACCGCTTCTGCATCCCGGCGCGCAACTTCGCCGTCCTCGACCCGACGAACGGCAAGGGCGATTGGCATCCCAGCAATCAGCTGTCGGTCGAGTTTCAGACCGAGCTCACCGGCCCGAGCCGCGTGATCCGGCAAGTGCTCGACTGACGCTCACTCGAACGAGCAGACGTACTCGGCGATGCCCGCCGCCACGACGATGTCGAACCCGGCGCGCGATGGCACGTTGAAGTGCGTGCCCGGGCCGTAGTCGTTCCAGGCTTCCGACCCGTCGATGCGCACGCGGCAGTTGCCCGCGGTGATTTCCATCCGCTCCGCCGCGTCCGTCGAAAAGTGAAACTCGCCGGGGTAGATGAGGCCGATCGTCTTCTTGACGCCGCCTTCGAACAGCAAGGTGTGGGACACGACCTTGCCGTCGAAGTACACGTTGGCCTTGGCGAGCACCGTCACGTTCTCGAATCGAACCATAGCGGGCCCCATATACGCCCTTCGGTAGGCGACGGCCAGCCACGCGCCCCCGCCCCCAGGTCCACGAGCACCGAGCGACGTGCGCGGCAAAACTCCGGGCCGTCAGTCGCTGCCGATTTCCCAGTCTTCTTCGAGTGTGTCGGCCTTCGGGGTCGGCAGCGCCTCGCCGTTCGGCCCGTCGCGGCGGACCACCATCGTGACGCGTGAGGTGGTGTCGGCGTTCTCGCGCGCCACGACCGTGATCACGTTGATGCCGGGCTGGAGCTCGGCGTCGAACGAGAACTTGAGCTTGGTCGGATCGGCGGCCTTCTTGTTCGATTGGTAGAAGACCTTGCGCGAGCCCACGAACACGACGGCATCCATCACGCGGTCCGCGTCCGCGGCGTTGCCCTCGATGCGCACCCGGCCCTCGCGCGTCGCGAGCTTGGCCGGCTTCACCTCGAGCAGCGGCGGGGAGTGGCTGAGCAGCGGGCGCAGTAACGGCTTGACCGCGCCGGTGGCGTCCTTCAACAGGCGTGACTCGGCGAAGCCGAAGCGGTCGGCGCCGAGCCCGAGCTTGGTGTAGGGCCCGAAGGTTCCGAGGCGCTCCACGACCGAGCCCTTCTCGAGCTCCGCCACCACGGGCGCTGCGCCGAGCGGCTGCCCGCGCACCGGCACCACGGCGGTTGCCGCGACCTTGCCGCTCGCCGGCTGCAACACGAGCGGGCTGCGCGCCACGGGGATCTTCAGCTTTTCGCTGGAAACGACGCGCAAATCCCGATCGACCACGCTGATTTCGATGCTGATCGGCCCTTCCGGCAGCACGTCGAGGACGTCGAAGGTGAACGCGACGCTGCGCACCTCGTTCGGCTTCAGCCCCGACACGTCGAAGCGCCCCGCGTGGAGGAGCAGGCCGTCACCCGTCAGGTTTCGGAGGTTCGCCTGGCTCTCGAACGCCGCGCCCTTGCCGACGTTCTTGACCGTCAGGTAGACGGTCGCGCCTTCGCCCCGGGCGAGCTGGCCGTCGCCGTTGCCCGGGCGATTGTCGACGATCTGGTAGGTGTACGCGAAGATCGGCTGCGGCAGCCCGTGCACGGTGGGGCGCAGCTCCGCGTCACGCGGCGGCTCCGCCGCCTCGGCGAAGAACCGCACCATCACGCTGTCCGCACGCGGATCGGCGTCGAGCGGGATGCGGCACACGCGCGGAGCGCCGCTCGGCACCGGCCGCGTCGAGCCCGGCTTCTTGCCGTCCACCTCACAGAACCCGAACGGAACGGTCGCCGTGCGCGTTTCTCCGGGGTTCACGCGACCGAACACCAGCTCGCGCTCGTCGTAGTAGGGGCCGTCGCTCTTGGTGATGGCCCGGAGCTGGTAAATCGGCGCCGTGCCCTTGTTCTTGACGCTCACCTTGAGCGTCATGGTCTCGCCCGCCGTCACCGTATCGCCCGTGCGATCGGTCTCGGCCTTGACCTCGAAGTCGCTCGACTTGACGCCCCCCGGGTAATCCTTGGGCGGCGCGCTCCAATCGATGCCGAGCTTCTTCAGATCCTGGCTCACCTCCTCGAGCTCCGACTGCTGCAGCTTCTCGAGGAACGGCTTCAGCTCGCGCAGCTGATCGCCGCGCTTGCCCGGCTGGCTCTTGAGCACGATGTCGCGGCCCACCTCGATCGGGAAGTCGAGCTGGAACTCGTCCTCCATCTCGCCGCCGCGGTCGCGGATAGCGGCGCGCTCGGTCTCCGGCATGTTGTAGCGGAGCCGGAAGAACGGCTGATCGGTGCTGCGGCGTGCCGCGCCCGTCAGGCTCTTGGTCAGGTCGCGCTCGCGGAACGAACGCTCCGAGCGATACAGGTCCATCTCGATCGTGTCCGCCGTCATCGGATCGAGCTCGATGTCCGGCGCCACGCCCACGCCCTGAATCGACACGTCGCCGGGCGTCAGATACTGGGCAATGGTCAGCTTCAACGCCGCGTTGTCGGCCGTGACACGCGGGAAAACCAGCTGAACCG
>JALYWZ010000583.1 GCA_030852505.1 Myxococcota bacterium
GGCTGGCGATCAGCCTCATCCCGCCCTGCGGGGTGGCTCCATGACCCTGGCGATCAGCTGGCTCCATGAGGGTGGCGAAACCCTCGGAACCTGGCTCCATGAGGCTGGCGATTGGCACGATTCACCCGTCGACGTATGCCGCTACGTATTCCGGTCGTTGTACACCGAGCCGGCGATCTAATTCACCAATCAACGCGCGGGTACAGGCGAGCGCCCACTCCGCGCAGCCAGCGCTCAGCAACTGATCAGGGTACATCAATCCGGACTTCATGCGCGGGTTGAGCGGGTAGCCCTTCGCCTTGAGGCTCTTCCCCAGACTGCCGAGCGTCGCATCGTCGTCGTCGTCCACGGGGCGCGTTTCAGGCCTTGAGTGGATAAGCGCGTTTCGAAGCTTCACGACGAGAGAGAAATCCTGCAACGGGTTGATACCACGACTGAGGGGGGTCAAGCCCGCCGCGATCAGTATCAAGTTGGCCTTATCAGCTTCCGGAATGATCCTGTCGAGCCGGGCAATTTCCGGGAGGCCGGACCGCGCTGCCCGAGACAGGCGCGAAAAGGCAGGGTCACTTGCATCATCCGCCAGCTCGACGATCTCATTCATCGCCGCCTCTGCGAACTGAACAGATGCAGTGATGGCATTCATTACGAACGCGCGATGTCCGAAAGAGAATGGACCATTTTCAGGTCTTGCTTCTTCCAGTTCCGCAGCCTTCCGAGCGAACATCTTCGCAGCGTGCAAATGGTACCGCGACCACCTGATGCCCATGACGATAGTCGGCTCGCCAACCTCAGCCATTTAGGAACCTACCCACGTTAGCTAACCGCTGTCTATCCCGATGACCCGTGCCCTGTCGAGCTACCGTTTTCGTGAGTTCCGGTGCACTCAGGTCGGAGCGCGGACGTCTCAGCGCTCCCTCGCCGTCGCAGCTCCCCGGCAATCTCCATCACGACATCCCACCGCTTTGCGTCCGCCGCTAAGACCAGCGCCCTCGCCAACGCTGTCTCGACCACGTTTGTGAGCTCGTACTCTTCGGACGATTCCGTCACATCGCCACGATCGATCGGGCGCTTAGATGCACGCTCTGACACGTCCGCCGGATCCGCATGAACCCCGATCGAGCCGGATTGCTGCTCAACCGTGTCCGGCGGCTGCCTCTTGGCGGGTTCAATTCCCGGCGCCTTTACCCTGTTTCCTGAATCGACCCGCGGTGCTCCGATCCGCGGCCGGCTCTGCTGCCGTCAGGTTGCCGCGCGTCCAGCATCCGGATCGCCCGCTCGGTCTCGCCCTTCGCGAGGTGCATGTACCCGAGCGTTGTTTGCAGGTCCTCGTGTCCGGCGCGCCCCGGTCCAAAACTCCATAGCGCCACCTTCGATTCCACCGCGGTCCGCCAAGCTGGTTGGCCTTCGACAAGGTAGATGAAGCAGCAGGCGTCGAGATAGACGTCAGCCACGGTCAGTCCAGCCCGTTCGATCGTCGGCGAGCTGGCGGTCGATGTCGTCTTTGCTGCGAGTGCCCGCGGGCAGCGAGGCGATCACCTCGAGCACATCCGGCGGACGCGGCGTGGCGACTACGGGGCGCAAGAATACCTCGACTTCACCGTCGAGCTCATCAACCTCTTCGTCCAGCTCGATGTGCCGGCCGTGTAGCTTTCCGCGAACCGCGACACCGCGTTCCATTCTGCGAAGCGTAGCCCAAGCGCAACCAAAGTCGTGGAGAGTCCCGGGGCAGAGCCTGTTTTGAGGCAGACTGGGCTGATCCGTTCGGCTTTCCTCCTGGTGCTCCGCGGAAGCGTGCATCAAGCCCATGGTCCCGGACCGCCATGGGGCCTGGGTTGCCGCGCCCCTGCACCAACCCGCTCCACCGGACGGCACCCACGTGGTGCGACCCCCCGCCGGGCTGCGTCGGTGACGCGGGCGGCTCGTTCGAGAGGCGCTAGCGCGGCGGAATGAAGCTCGTGCCCGAGGCATGGAAAACGACATGTCGTCTCCGCGCTGGCGCGGGCCGCGTCGCTCAGGTACGCGCAGCGTCCAGCGTCGGACCCGGCGCGCCGGTTCGCACTCGCCGCCGGCCCTCGACCACGGTGTGTGCGCTGCGGCCAAAGCTCCAGCGGATGTTGGATGCTGGGGGCGCCGCAGAGATCTGTCCCCTGTGAATGCCCTCGAGGTGGCACCACGTACAGAGGCTGGTCAGGTTTTCCTCGGAGTCGTCGCCGCCGTGGGAGCGGAACCGGAGATGATGCGGCGTGACATCGCGGCGGCCGCAACAGGGGCTCTGGCAACGATGAAGATCGCGCTGGTAGATGTGCGAGTATTCGACGTCCGAGGGGCGCGGACGCCAGGTGTCGATGAACAGCTCGCAGGCGAAGCGTAGGAACGTGGTGCCGCGCAGGGTCGCGCCGCGATGACGCAGATAAATGGCCTCCCAATGCCGGAAATCCCGCGCCGTGCTCGCGTTCACGCGGAGGTGCAGGGTTACCTTCGCCGGGGACAAGCTTGCGGATGGCGGCGGCGGCGACGGCGCAGACATCTGGCCCGTGAGGACGTCGCGTTCCAGGTCCTGCACTTGGCGCACTTCGGCCTCGCTCGGCGGGAGCACGGCCGTGCTCTCGGACCATCTTGCCAGCAGCTCGGCCGAGTCGATCTCCTCGCGCAGATGGCGCAGCGTGCGCTCGGTGGCGCGCGTCACCCAGGCTTCGACGGTGGCGCCGGTCGCGACCTCTGCCACGAGGCGCGCCGCTTCGTATCCGAGCTCGCCGCGATCTACGGCGTCGGCCAGAAATCTGAGCTGGCCGAGGCGCTTCACGAGCCGGCGCTTGGCCTTGACGGACGAGAGGCTCGTGCCGAGGCGCTCGCGAGCGTATTGCGCTGCGCTCGCGTAACCGAGCCGCCGCCAGCCGTCCGCGGCAAAGAAGGCGTCGAGCGCGCGCCCAAAGGCCACCTCGCGCCCCACCAATTCGCGCGAAAGCTCCCGCAGCTGCCGATCGACGCCCTCCGGCTGCTCGGGCCAGAGCAACGGCTCGACGTGCGGACGTGGTTCCGGGCCCCGACGGAAGTGGGATTCGCAGCGCTCTTCTGCTTCGGCCCGCATGCGCGCGAGCTCGCGCTCCCAGGCGCGCTGCGGGCTCATGACCTCGTCGTCGGGCGACTCGATTGCGCGGCTCGGCAACTCGCTACACAGCGTGCTGGTCGACTCGGCGACCAAGCCGAGCACGAAGTCGGCGTTCGTGCGCTCCCCGAGGTGCCGGCCGAGCAACTTTGCTTGTTCGAAGCACCAGGCGTCCTCGCGCGGCACGGTGAGCGTTAGCGTGCGCAGCTCGGCTTCGGCTTCGGGCGGCTCACCGTCTTCGGTCACCCCCCGCTTCTCGAGCACGAGCGCCTTCATCTCGCGCACGGTCCGACGTGACGCTTCGCCGAGCCAGAAATCTGCGTCGTCCGGAGACGCGACCGTCGCCAGTACCGCCGCCATGCTCCAGCTGAGGGAGCCAGAAATCAGCGCGTCCACCAGAAGCGGGAGCCCATCGAGCCGCCGCGCCAAACTGCGTGCTTTTTGCGTCCAGCTCGCCGAGCGCTCGCAGCGTTCGAGCGCGTACGCCTCGATCGACGAGAAACCGAGCGCGTGATGCCCGCCGCTGCGCTCGAGCAAGTGGAGACCGCGGCCCATCTCGAACCGCAATCGTCCGGACTCGCTAGCGCGACGCGCGAGCTCCGCGTCGAGCTCCTCCAAACGCTCGACGGAACAAGTCGCACGCTGCGGGCGCTCCGGTCGTCGTCGGACGCGGCCGGCAAGCGCGACATGCGGGCTCGCGAGAGCGATCGGGTGCGTGATCATCGTTCATTCTCTATACACCCGTGATTTCGGAAGCCCTCAGAGGCCCGCAGCGCGTCGAACGACGCCGCGGACAGCTTCGAAATCGATTTCGCTCCGAAACGCTGACTGCGTGTCACGTTGCGGCGATAACGACTCGTTCAGGAATGGTTATCGCGGAGAGCCGGGCTGCACTGAAAAAACCTGTCAACGAAAAAGCGCGGTTCAGACCGGGTACATAGGTGACAAATTAGACCGGGAACATAGGTGACACGTTCTTGATGGGCGTGGAACCTGCGCTCCATGCCTTGGAAAGAGACGTCACCGATG
>JALYWZ010000584.1 GCA_030852505.1 Myxococcota bacterium
CGACGCGCGCCGCCTGTACGAGGCCGCCGAGAAGATGCCGGAGGGCCCGGCCCGCAACAAGAAGTGGCGCGAGGCGGCCGCCGCCTACAAGGCCGCGCTCGACGCGGCGCCGGAGCGCGACGAGGCGCCCGAAGCCGCGATGAACGGCGCGTTCGCCTACAAGCAGGTCGGCGAGTACGACAAGGCGATCGAGATGTACGAGCTCTTCATCGCCAAGTACGGCAGCGAGAAGACGCTTTCGCGGCTCAAGAACGGTGATCCCAAGGCCAAGCCCCCCGTTGCGCCGAGCCCGAAGCAGTACGAAGAGCGCGCCGGCTACCTGAAGGGCGCGTACGACGCGCTCGCCGCGGCCTACGTGTTGTTCTTCAACTACCCGCAGGCCGCGCAGACCTACGACAAGGTCTCGGACAACCAGCACTTCCCCGAAAACGAGCGGCGTGAAGCCGCGCGCCAGGCGCTGACGCTGTATTCGAGCCTGAACGATCGCGCCGGGATGAACCGCGCCAAGGCTCGCTTCACGCAGCTCGGCGCGTCACCCCAACAGAAGGCCGAGGCGGACTACATCATCGCCAGCGCCGAGCTGAAGCGCTGGGATCCCGCGAGCCCGGACGCCGGAGCGAACGCCACGGCGCGCCGGAGCGCGCAGCGGGCGATGGATGAGTACTACAAGGACAACAAGAACAAGGAAGCCGCCCAGCAATACGTGGTCCAGGCTGCATACTGGGCTGCCCGCACCCGCCGCGACGCGGAGGGCAACGACAAGTGGATCTGGTGGAAGAGCACGATCTCGGCCTTCGAACGCTGGCGCATTCTCGCCCCGGTCCAGAACGGGCGCAGCTCGGCGATCGGTTCGCGCGAGGCCACGATGGCAGCCGAGGCGGAATACGAGCTCGTCGATGACGAGGTTCGCAGCAAGTTCGACTACGAGTCAGGCTATCATCGCTACAAGGGCACGGCGGTTCAGGTGTTGCAGAAGTATCGCGCGGACGTGATCGCTGCGAAGCAGTGGGACGACAAGCTGCAGCACATCATCGACGCCTATTCGTCGCCGGAGTGGACGGCCGCGGCGCTGGCGCGCCAGGGCACGGTCTGGGACTCGGTGCGCACCGGCCTCTACAACACGCGGCCGCCCGACCTGAAGATGTTCGACCCGAAGCAGGAAGCGCTGCTGAAGCGCGCTGAGAACAGCGACAACCCGGATCTCCAGGCTCGCGCGGACGAGGTGCGGATCACGGTTCAACAACAGTGGCGCGACGCTCGCGAGCGCGAGCTCAACGGGGCCGACGAGATCATGGTCGATCGCTACAGCAAGTCGGTGGTGGTCTCGCGTCGCTACAGCGTGACCACGCCCGAGGTGACGCGGGCGATCCGGCGCCTGGCCTTCTTCACGGACGTGATCGGCGAGGCCAAGATGAAGCGCTTCACGGCCGGCGTGAAGGAGCTGAACTACACGGACGGCATGTTCCTGCGCATGCGGCCGGGCCACATCGTTTCGCCGAAGTCCGAGGCTTCGCCGTCTCCACTGCCGGTGATGGTCGAATGAGGCACTCCGCGAAGTCTCTGGCGCTGCTCACGGCGCTCGTGCTCGCTGCCTGTGGCGGCGAAAAAGCCGTGGCTCCGCCGCCGGCAACGCCGGGCCAGAGCGGCGCCTCGCCCGACGCGGCAGGCGAGGGAGCCGCCGACCCGGACTCCCAGTACGCGATCAGCGACGATCCGACGAGCGGTGAGGCCAGCGAGCGGCCGCGCATGAAAGCGTCGGCCGCCGAGGCGTATGCGGCCGGTCTCAAGGCCTTCAAGATCCAGGATTTGGCCGGCGCCCAGGCTGGCTTCGAGAAGGCGACCGACGCCGATCCGCGCGCGTACCAGGCTTACTACTCGCTGGCCGTGGTCAAGGAGCGCCTCGGCGACGTCGGCGGCGCCCTGGCTGCGTACCGCCAAGCCACCGGAGTGGTGCCCGACTACGAGCCGGCGATCGCGGGCCTGTCGATCTTGCTCGCGCGCTCGGGGCGGCCGGAAGAAGCGGTCGAGTACCTGAACCAGCGCATGGCGGCGATGCCGAAGAGCGCGGCCGTCTCCGCCGCGCTCGCCGAGGTCAAATCGATCCAGGGCGACTCGGGCGCCGCGCAGCGGCTCGCACAGGAAGCGCTGAAGAAGCGCCCCGACTACAAGCCCGCGATGGTGACGATCGCGCGCGACCACTACCGGGCGCGGCGCATGGAGCTCGCGCTGTATGCGCTGCGCGGCATCCTCGACGGGTACGGTGTCGAGAACCCGCCCCGGGACAAGGACAACGCCGAGGCGCGCTTGATCCGCGGCCTCATCTACAAGGAGCAGGGGCAGCGCGCACTGGCGATCGCCGAGCTGAAGCGCGCCGTCGAGCTGCGTCCGGATCTGGTGGAGGCGCGCGTCAATCTGGCTGCGTTCCTGCTCGCGTCAGGCAATGCGCCCGAGGCCACGGCGCTGCTCGAAGGCGCGATCCGCCACCGCGCCGATCACGTGCTCGCGCACCTGAACCTCGGTGACGCCTACCGTCTGATCGGCAAGCCGGCGGAAGCCAAGCGCGAGCTCGAGTGGGTGATGCGCAAGGACCCCTCGCTCTATCAGGTGCACTATAACCTCGGCCTCCTGTACCTGTTCTCGGAGAACATACCGGGCGTCACGCCGGAGCAGGCGGTAGACAAGGCGATCTCGGAGCTCGAGCAGTACAAGAAGCTGCGCTCGCGCAAAGACAGCGTCGGTGACGACACCGATGAGCTCATCACCCGCGCCAAGACGAAGAAGGGCGTGCTCGAAGCCAAGGCAGAGGAAGCGGCGGCAGCCAAAGCGCAGCCCGCCCCCAAGCCGCAGCCCGCGCCCGCAGCACCCGCCAAAGCGGCGCCGGCCGCTGCCCCGGGCGGGCCGCCCCCGCTCAGCGGCGCACCCGGCAAAGGAGGCAAGTGATGCGAACCGCGTGGCTCGTGGGAGTTTTGCTGATCATTTCGACGCCGGCGCTGGCTCAACAGAGGAAGGGCAGCCGGGTGATCACGATCAGCGAGGTGACCATCGTCGGGCGTGTTCAGAAGCCGATCGCGGCCGTCGATGTCAGCCGAATCCAGCCGAAGCTGACGCTCGGGGAGCTCCGGCAACCCTTTTTGGACCGGATCGAACGCGCGATTTCCCGCGAACCCTTTTGAAGGCGCCGCGCCACTAACCGAATGGACCCCGCATGACCGACCCCCACCAGCAACCCGTTCCGTCCCAGCGAACCGGCCCGATGACGGCGGTGATGCGCTCGGTGGCGGGTACCGGGCCGAAGGTGCTGCGGATCGGCGTCGTCCAGGGCGGGCGCGTCGTCGAAGAGCGGATCGTGAAGCAGCGCAGCACGGTCACGGTCGGCCCAGGCGAGCGCAACACGTTCGTGATCCCGGGAGCACCCTCCAGCTCGTTCCGGCTCTTCGAGCTGATCGGCAACGATTACCACCTGAACTTCCTCGACACGACGCAGGGGCGGATCGCGCTGTCGACCGGCGTTTCCGAGCTCAGCGTGCTGAAGGGCCAGGCGCGCCGCACCTCGCAGGGCGCCTACCAGATCCGCCTCACCGACGACGCGCGCGGCAAGGTCGTGATCGGCGACACCACGCTGCTCTTCCAGTTCGTCGCGCCGCCGCCCGTTCAGCCGAAGCCGCGGCTCCCGGTGGCCGTGCTTCGCGGCACGAACTCGATCGACTGGAACACCACGATCATCGCGGCGTTCTCGTTCCTGTTCCACTTCCTGTTGCTCGGAGCCATCTACTCGGATTGGCTCGATCCGGTGGTGGACGGCGAGTATTCCGTTGCGGGGCTGGTCGATACGCTGAAGGCGCTCCCGCCACCGCCCGTGGTCGAGGAAAAGGCCGAGGTCTCGGACGAGAAGGCCGACAAGGCCGAGAAAGCCGAAACCTCCAAGGCCACCGCGGCGGCTCCGGCTTCGAAGGCGACCGGCGGCGGACAGATGTCGAAGCAAGAGGCGGCCGCGGTCGCCAACCAGCTCGAACAGCTCGAGATGGCCACGATCGGCGCGCTGAGCGCGTCGGGGCCTGCGACGCTCGGCGTGCTGAAGGGCGAGGTCGCGCTCGGCTCGCTCGATTCGGCGGCGCAGAGCGGAGCGGGCGTGGG
>JALYWZ010000585.1 GCA_030852505.1 Myxococcota bacterium
CGAGCAGCGCGATCAGCAGCACGACGATCAACACCTCGAGCAAGGTGAGGCCGCGGCGCCGGGCTCTCGCCCGCACCGAATGGCCGCGGCAGCCGATGATCGTCAATGCGCCTCGAAGCCGTGAGTGTCAGGGCTCTTCGCTGGTCTTGGCCGCGGTCTCGGGCACGGCGATGTCGTCCTTGGTGCTCTTCTTCTTGTCGGGGCCGGCAGACACCACGGTGACCTCGTCGTCCGAGCAGCGCGGCTCGTACGGCTGCCCCCACGGGTCGTTGGTGTTCGTGCCCGAGTCCAGGTGCTTCTCCTGGATCAGCTGGCTGATGGTCGGACAGGAGGTCTCGTTGTTGGCGGCTTGCCACTGCTGGATCGCAGTCCGCACCACGCGCGCGCCGGTCTTGGCGCTGGTCTTCTGCGCCTCCTGGTACTTCGGCAGCGCGAACGCGGCGACGCCGCCGCCCACCATCGCCAGGATCGCGACCACGATCAGCACCTCGAACAGCGTGACGCCGCGGGACTTGCGCGCCTTCCGAATCTTTTCCCTGATTTGCATGACTTTCCTCATTCGATTCGATCCAATCCGCCCGGCACACCGTCGGGACCGTCGCTGGACAACTCGTAGCGTTCGCCGGTGCGCCGCGAGGGGCACACCAGCCGAAATGGCTGGCCCCAGGCGTCGACCGGTAATTTTCGGAATGCAGACAGGTCCAGCACGCGCTCCAGGTCGGGCGGGCAAGCGCCGCCGTTCTCCGACATGTACGCGTCCACGGCGGGGCGCAGCGCCAGCAGCGTGGCGCGGCTCTGGCGGACCCCGGCGGCTCGGCGCTCGCGCGAGGCGATGCTGCCGAACAGAGCCAAGGCCAACACCAGGACGAGAACCGGCCGAACACGATGAGCTCGGAGGAAACGCGAGAGCCCCGTCCGCCCTTCCCAGGGAAAGAGGATGCTCGTGCTCGAGTGGGCGCGGCTTTTGGCCATGACTCACTGCACCAGCTGATTCATCTGGATCAGCGGCATCAGAATGGCCAGGGCGATGAACCCCACCACGCCGCCGAGCAGCACGATCATCATCGGCTCGAGCAGGCTGGTCAGGGTCTGGACCCGCGTCTCGACGTCCGCTTCGTAGGCGCGGCTGACGTTTTCGAGCATGGCCTCGAGCTGGCCGCTCTTTTCCCCGATGGCGATCATGTGCGTCACCATCGGCGGGAAGGCCCCGCTGCGCTTGAGCGGCTCGGCGATGCTCTGACCGCCGCGGATCGAGCCGATGGCTTCCGTGATCACCGCCTGCAGCCGCGCGTTCTCCAGCACGTGGCGGCCGATTTCCATGGCCTGCAGCAGCTGAACGCCGCTCGCGAGCAGCGTGGAGAGCGTGCGCGAAAAGCGCGCGACGGCGACCAGCAGCGTCAACCGGCCGAAAATTGGCGCCTTCAGCCGGAACGTATCCCAGCGCAAGCGCCCCTCGGGTGTCTTCTTCCAGCGCTGGAACAGCACGACCGTGACCGTCGCGAGCCCGATGAACAGCCACCAGTAGCCGGCGACCATGTCCGACACGAAGATCAAGAGCCGCGTGTACCAGGGCAGCGTCTGTCCGAGGTTGTCGAACACGCTCGTGACCTTCGGCACCACGCCGACCATCATCACCGACACCATCAACGCACCGACCACGGCCATCAGCACCGGGTAGGCGAGCGCGCCGGTCACCTTGCCGCGCAGCCGCGTCTGGCCCTCCATGAAATCCGCGAGGCGCTCCAGCACCGCTTCGAGCGTGCCCGACGCTTCTCCCGCGGCCACCATGTTCACGTACAGGGACGGAAACACCTTCGGGTGTTGCTCGAGGCTCTTGGCGAAGCTCGTGCCCTCGTTCAAGTTCTCGCGCACCGAGCGCAGCACCTTGATCAGCTGCTCGTTCTCGACCTGATCGGTCAGCGCGGCGATCGACTCGAGCAGCGGCACGCCCGCCCGCACCAGCGTCGCGAGCTGCCGCGTCATGACCGCCACGTCGGCCGTGCGCGGCCTTCGGAACACCGCGAGCGGATCGAGGTTTTTGCGATCCTTGGCTTCTTTTTGCTCGTTTTCTTCGTTGGCGGCAGTGAGCAGCACGCCGTCCCGGCGCAGCAGCTGGCGTAGGGCCCGGGCGTTTTCGGCGTCCCGATAGCCCTTGATCGCCTTGCCGGTGGCGATCTGAATCCCGCGGTATTCGAAGACGGCCAAGGCTTCCTCTACTCGTCGACGAGCACGTCGTCCTGGGTAGCGGCCACCACCTCTTCGACCGTGGTCTTACCGAGCAGCACCTTGCGCGCGCCGTCGTCGCGCAGCGTGTCCATGCCGGCGACCTGCGCCCCGCGCTTGATGGTCTGCGCGTCGGCGTTGGCGAGCACCAGCTTACCGACCGTGTCTTCGGCCATGAGCAGCTCGTAGATGCCGCGCCGGCCGGTGAAGCCCTTGTTGTCGCACTTGTCGCAACCCTTGGCGCGAAAGAACGTGGGCAGCCCGATCAGGTCCGAGCCGAGCGGCACGTAGTCTACGCCGGGCACCACGTAGCGCGGCGAGATCTTGCGCTCGACGCGGCGCTTGACGCGCTCGTGGTCGAGCCCGAGCTGCGACAGCTCGTATTGCGTGGGCTTGTAAGCCTCCTTGCAATGGTCGCAGAGCACGCGCACCAGGCGCTGCGCGAGGATGCCGATCACCGTGGACCGCACCAAAAACGGCTCGATTTCCATATCCACGAGCCGCGTGTAGGCCGACGACGCGTCGTTCGTGTGGAGCGTGGACAGCACCAGGTGACCGGTCATCGAGGCGTGGATCGCGATCTCCGCCGTCTCCCGGTCACGGATTTCGCCGACCATGATCACGTCCGGATCCTGGCGCAAGAAAGCGCGGAGCGCGCTGGCGAAGGTCAGCCCGATCTTGGGCTGCACGTGCACCTGGTGGATGCCGCCGATCTCGTACTCGACCGGATCCTCCGCGGTCAGGATGTTGATGTCCGGCTGATTGATGCGGTTCAGACACGCGTACAGCGTCGTGGTCTTGCCGCTGCCGGTCGGGCCCGTGACCAGGATGATGCCGTCGGGACGGCTCACCAGCTGATCCATCAACGCGTAGTCCCGCGGTCCGAAGCCGAGCTCGGCCAGGTCGAGCAGCACGTTGGTCTTGTGCAGGAGCCGCATCACGATCCGCTCGTGATCGCGGCTGGTCGGGATGGTCGAGACGCGGACGTCGATCGAGCGGCCGGCGATGCGCAGCGAAATGCGGCCGTCCTGCGGCAGCCGCTTCTCGGCGATGTTCAGGCCCGCCATGATCTTCACGCGGGCGATCACCGAGCTCATGAACTGCCGGCTGGCTCGGCGCGCCACGTAAAGCTGGCCGTCGACGCGGTAGCGCACCAGCACCTCGCGGTCCTCCGGCTCGATGTGGATGTCGCTGGCCCGCTCCTTGACCGCCTGTGAAAACAGCCCATTCACCCAGCGGATGATCGGCGCGTCGTCGTCCGAGTCGAGGATGTCGATCTGCTCGTCGGCCTCGAGCGCCTCCTCGGGCTCGAGCTCGTTCAGCGCGGTCTGGCGCTCGTAGACGCGGTTGATCGCGTCTTCGATCTGCTCGGCGGTCGAGACGTGGACGACCACCGGCTTTTGCAGCGTCGCGCGCACGTCGTCGATGCCGTCCGTATCGAGCGGGTTCGCGCACACGAGCTCGACGTGATCGGGACCTTCGCTCATCGCCAACAGCTGATGGCTGCGCGAATAGGAAATCGGCAGCTTGGTGGCGACGTCCGTCGACACCTGATCGAGCGGGATCTGCTCGATGAAATTCAGGCGCAGCTCGGCCGCCAGGGCGCGCGCCACGTCGCGCTCGCTCGCGACCTTCGACTCCACGAGCAGCTCCAGCAGGGGCCTGCCCTTCTCGCGCTGTTGAACGAAGAGCGGCTCGAGCGCTTCGGAGCTCACGACGCCCTGACGCGTCAGAATGCCGCCGAGAACACGCGCTTCCATCGGCTCACTCCGCGAGCGCGACGTTCACGCTGCGCGCCTGGGGTTGGATGCGGAACGGCAAGTCGTTCCGGCCTTCGGGCGCCGGCGCGGGCGCGGGCGGCGGCGTGTTCCGCGCCGCGGGGGCGGGAGCTGCTC
>JALYWZ010000586.1 GCA_030852505.1 Myxococcota bacterium
GAACCACGACGGGCGGCGCGGCAACGGGCGGAGCCGCAACGGGTGGCGCAGCAACCGGCGGTGCCCCGCCGGGCCCGCTCACGAAATGCACGGGTTGCGCAAAGCTGTTCGTGCCGCTCGCCAAGATCGACGACTCGGCCAATTTCGCGATTCCGATCTCCCAGCGCTCGAACTTCACGAGCGCCGTGATCACCGCGCGCGTGTACCGCGAGCTCGGCACCGGCGGCAGCATCAAGATGTACGTGCAGCACTCGGGCGACCCGGACTATGGGCAGCTCTTCCAGGAGGAGAGCTTCCCTCTCGAAGACTTGCCCTACCGCGCCTGGAAGACCATCCCGTTCGACGTCGGAGCCGAGGTCACCTCCTTCAACAAGTCCATCGTCGGCCGCGTCGGCCTGCAGATCACCGGAGACCCCGGCACCGAGTGGGAAGACACGGTCGTCTACGTGGATTACGTCCGCGTCACCGGCTCCCACACGGTCGAGTGGAACTTCGACACCAACGGGAGCGTCGGCCCAGACAGCTCGACGGGTAACCCCGGCGTCATGTTCCTGAACACCGGCGACAACGGGCTCAGGACCGCGGTGCTCAGCTGGCTCGGCGGCGGTTGAGCTCCGCCCGCATGCTAGACCTGCGGCGCTTTGCTCGAGAGCTCCGCGCCGATCCTGATCGTCGTCGGCCCGACCGCGTCGGGTAAGACGGACCTATCGCTCGAGCTCGCACGTAGGCTCGACGGCGAGATCGTCAGCGCCGACAGCGTGCAGATCTACCGCTACTTCGACATCGGTAGCGGCAAGCCCACGGCCGAAGAGCGCGGCGGCGTCCCGTATCACCTGATCGACTGCGTCGAGCCCGGCGAGCCGATGGACGCCGCGCGCTTCGCGGAGCTCGCCACGCAAAGGCTGAACGAGATCCTCGCCCGAGGCCGGCGGCCGATCGTCGCGGGCGGGACCTTTCTCTGGGTGCGCGCGCTGATCTACGGCTTGTCGCCCGGGCCTCCGGGGGATCCCGAGCTCCGCGCCGAACACAAGGCGCGCGCCGAGCGCGAGGGACGCGCCGCGCTGCACCGTGAGCTCTCGCGCATCGATCCGGTCAGCGCGGCTCGCCTACAGGAGAACGACCTTTTGCGGGTCAGCCGCGCGCTCGAGGTGTTCGAGCTCACCGGTGTGCCGTTGAGCGAGTGGCACGCGGGTCACGGCTTCCGAACTCCCCGCTTCCAAGCGCGGCTGATCGGCGTACGCCGTGAGCGCGATGAGCTGGACGGCCGGATCCGCACGCGCATCGAGGCCATGCTCGACCAGGGCTGGCTCGACGAGGTGCGCGACCTGCTCGCCCGCGGCTTCGGGGAAAGTCGCGCCATGGCCTCGGTGGGCTACAGCCAGGTCGCGGCGGCGCTGCAGAGCGGCGAGCCGATCGATCGGGCAGCGCTCGTGGAGTCCGTGTTTCGAGCCACTCGCGTGTTCGCGCGCCGCCAGCGTACCTGGCTTCGGGACCAGGACGTGCGCTGGGTCGAGCATCTGGAAGACGCGCTCGCCTGATCTGCGCCCAGGTGTGCCGGCGTGGGAGGCGCACCGTCGCTCGGCCACTTCAATTCGGCGGGGTCTGAAATTGGGACGGGGGCTTCCGTAGTGAGACGACGAACCCCAATGATTGGTTTTGTCGTCGTCCTCGTAGCCGTGCTGGGTGGCTACGCCCTCTCGGGCGGCCCCTTCGCCGTCCTGTTCCAGCCCTACGAGCTCCTGGTCATCGGCGGCGCAGCCCTCGGCGCGCTGATCGTGTCCGCTCCCGGCGCGGTGCTGAAGCGCGTGACCTCTGCGCTCAAGCACGGTCTCAAGGCCAAGCCTCCGACCAAGCAGGACTATCTCGATCTGCTCGGGCTTTTGTATCAACTGTTCCAGAAGATGCGCCGCGACGGCGTGCTGACCATGGAAGAGCACGTGGCCGATCCGTCGAAGAGCCCGATCTTCACCAAGTTTCCGAGCGTGCTCGCCCGCCACCACGCGGTGCACTTCCTCGCGGACGGTTTGAAGCAGCTGGTCGACGGCTGCTCGCCCGAGGACTTGCTTCAGCTGTGCGACGCCGACGTCGATACGCACGAAGCGGCGGAGCACGAGCCGGTCGGGCTGATCCAGAGCACCGGTGACGCGCTGCCCGGTCTCGGTATCGTCGCGGCGGTGCTCGGCATCGTGATCACGATGGGTCACCTCGACGCCGGCCCGGAAGAGATCGGCCACCACGTCGCGGCCGCGCTGGTCGGAACCTTCCTCGGCATCTTGATGTGTTACGGCTTCGTAGGCCCGCTCGCGACGCGCATCGCGAACCAGGGGGCGGCCGATATGCGCTACATGAACGTGATCAAGAGCGGGTTGCTCGCCGCCTCGCGCGGCACGAGCCCGCAGCTGTCAATCGAGTTTGCGCGCCGCGCGATCTTCCCCGACGAGCGTCCGAGCGGCGCGGAGCTCGAAGCGGCGTTCCAGGCGGCAAAGGGCTGAGCATGGCCGGTCCCGCCAAAGTCATCATCATCACCAAGAAGGCGAAGGGCCACGGTGGTCACCACGGCGGCGCGTGGAAGGTCGCCTACGCCGACTTCGTCACGGCGATGATGGCGCTGTTCATCTTGCTCTGGATCTTGTCGCAAACCGACAAGGACGTGAAACAGAAGATCTCGGAGTACTTCCGCACGGGTGTGTTCTCCGGCGCGCCGTCGGCGCTGCAGGGCGGTAGCGGCTTGCTCGACAAGGGTTACCTGGACCCGACTGGCGCCGATTCCAAAGACCTCGAGCTCGAGACGCTCGAAGTGACGGCGCGAAAGGTCGAGAAGTTCTTGCGCACGCAAGCGAGCGGTAACGAAGAGCTCGCCAAGTTGATGAAGGACGTGCACGTCCAGGTCACCGACGAAGGTCTGTTGATCCAGATCGTCGACACCAAGGGCAGCATGCTGTTCGACGTGAACTCGTCGGACTTGAAGCCACCGCTCGTCGAGCTCTTGAAGCTGCTCGGGCCGATGCTGCACCGCATCGGAAACCGCGTGCAGATCCACGGACACACCGACGGCCGCAAGTTTCCCCCCGGCTCACCCAAGACGAACTGGGGCCTGTCCTTCGAACGCGCGGACGCGGCGCGCGGCGTTCTCGAACCGCTGCTGAACCCCGGTCAGCTGATGGGCGTGTACGCGCACGGCGACAGCCAGCCCACGGAAGCCGACCCGCTCGCGCCCGCCAATCGCCGTCTGGCGATCCTCGCCGTGAACAAGGATCAACCCGCGTCGAAGCCCACCACGGTTACCGTGAGCAACGAAGCGAAGAGCTCCGACGATCACGTCGCGGGCGCCGGAGCACCGAGGCCATCCTCCGAAGCGAAGCCGACGCCGTCCTCCGAAGCGAAGCCGACGCCGTCCTCCGAAGCGAAGCCGACGCCGTCTTCCGGGGCGAGGCCTGCGCCGCATTGATCGAGCACTGGTCGCCGGCCGTGAACTAGACTCGAGTGAGGACTCGTCCCATGGCCAACGTCGTCAATCTGAACAAGTTCAAGAAGCGCAAGGCCAAGGAGCAGCGCGAGAAACAGGCGGAAATCAACCGGCGTCTGCACGGCCGCACCAAGGCCGAGCGCGAGCGGGACGAGCTCCAGAAGCGGCAGCTCGAGAAGGGCCTCGACGGCAAGCGCCTGGAACCGACGAGCAACGAATCGCCTGAAGACTGAATCTCGCGCTCCCGAGTCAAAGACCTTTCCCATCGCGGCTAAACCCGCGGCCAGTGCAGGGCCAGGGCAAGACTACGGTCTCAGCGTAGGCGCGCGAGCACAACGGAGCGGCCAGGGCCTACAACTCTGATAGAGTACTCCGTCCTCGGACGGCTCCTCACCGTGAGCTCCGTCCGGATCCCTCTGCGAGTACCCATGCTGCAACGTCGCTTCTGTTTCCTCTCTGCCCTCACCTCCCTCGCTCTGTTGGCTGCTTGCGACGACGGCAGCACACCGGACAACACGCAGACTGGAACGGGCGGCAGCCCGCCGAGCGTCGTCGGCGGTTCGGGTGGCTCGGCTGCACCCCAAGCTGGGACCGGTTCCGGTACCACCGGTGGCGTCAAAGCCACGGGCGGCGGGACGACGGTGGTCGGCGG
>JALYWZ010000009.1 GCA_030852505.1 Myxococcota bacterium
ATCTTCTCGCCCGCGAGCTCGAGCGCCACCGCGGCGGAGGCCAGCGCGAACGCGAACGCCGCGCGGTCCCGCACCTTCACGTAAGCCGAGCGCCGGCTGAACCCCGAGGCCGGCACGAACACCTCGGTCACGATTTCCCCGGGTTCGAGCGCCGTTTCGAGCTGCGGCGTGTCGCCTGGCAACGCGTGAAAGTCGGCGATCGCGATCTCGCGCCCGCCCTGCGAGCGCCGCGTGCGCACCACTGCGTCGAGAGCCAGCAGTGCGACGCACATATCGGACGGATGCACGGCGATACAAGCGCGGCTGCCGCCGAGGACCGCATGCATGCGCGAGTAGCCCTCGAGCGCTGCGCAGCCGCTGCCGGGCGTGCGCTTGTTGCATTCGGCCACTCCCGGATCGCGGAAATAGGAGCAGCGCGTGCGCTGCATCAAATTGCCGCCCAGGCTGGCCAGGTTGCGGATCTGCGGCGAGGCTCCGCTCTCGAGCGCTTGACTCAGGGCGGGCAGCTCGCGCCGCACATCCGGGTGATCGGCGAGGTCGCTGTTTCGAGCAAGCGCGCCCGCCGTGAGCCCGTCCGGCGCCCAGCTGATGCGCTCCGACAGCACCGCGTTCAGGTCGACGAGCGCCGCCGGCCGCTCCACGTCGAGCCGCAGCAGATCGACGAGCAGCGTGCCGCCGGCGATGAAGCGGTGCTCGGCTTGTTTGCCGCGCGCCACGGCGTCGTCGAGGCTCTTCGGCACGACGTAGTCGAAGTCCCTCATGTCGCCCTCGCGGGCAGCGCGTCTCCGCCAGCGTCGCGAGCGGCCTCGATCGCCTTCACGATGTTCGGATAAGCCCCGCAGCGGCACAGGTTCCCGCTCATGTGCTCCCGGATCGCCTCCGCGCTGGTCGCGCGCTTCTCGCGCAACAGCCCGAGCGCACTGACGATTTGCCCGGGCGTGCAATAGCCACACTGCAGGGCGTCGTGAGCCACGAACGCCTCTTGCAGAGGGTGCAGCGCGGCCGGCCCCGCCAAGCCCTCGATGGTCGTGAGCTTGCGATTTCCGACCATCACCGCGAGCAGCAGGCAAGCGTTCACGCGCCGGCCGTCCAGCAACACCGTGCACGCGCCGCACTGGCCGTGGTCGCAGCCTTTCTTCGTCCCCGTCAGCCCCAGGCGCTCACGCAAGGCGTCGAGCACGGATACCCGCGGCTCGATGAAGAGTCGGTAGTCCTTGCCGTTCACGTTCAGCGTCACTTCTCGCTCGAACGGCGCCGGTGCGAGCGAGTTCACGGCGCTGGCAGAAGGCACCGGCTTCTGCGGCTCACTGCGCTTGCAGCTTTCGAGCAGCACCAGCGAAAGCGCCCCGATCAGGCTGGTGAGCACCACCTCGCGTCGCGACAGAAGGCCGCTCGGCGCCGGGGTGAGCGCACTCTTCGCGGCGAGGCGAGCTGCTTCGAGCAGTGCGAGCGACGGATCGCCGTCGAGCTCGCGGCGCGTGTGCCAGCGCAAGCCCCCATCGTCGTCCAGCAATCCCAGCACGAGCGTTCCGCGCGTCAGCGCGTCCGGCGCGACTCCGTGCGCGCGGAACAGCTGGATCGCCCAGAGCCGCAGCTCGTCGGTCGACGGCTGCTCGACCAGCTCGTCATCGGGTCGGAAACAGAAGCTCTGATCGGTGCCGATCAGCAGCAACTCGGCGCCGAGGCAGCGCAGCTCTGCGCGCAACGCCTCGAGCACTTCCTCCCCGGGATCATCGAAGTTCGGCGCGAGCGCGACGACGAGCATCGCGCGCAAGTGACGCAAGACACGTACCAGAGCGGCGCCTCGATCAAACGCCGGTCACACGGGGCTCGAGCCGCAGCCCCGCCGCAGTGCGTCTTTTTGCGGCGGGGCGAGGCTGCCTCGAGCTCCTGCGGTTACGCGGTCCTGCGGGATTTACCCGAGACCTTGGCCTTCGGCTGGGTCTCTTCTTCCGGAACGGTCTTCAACACGCCGGCCAGAACCTGCCGCAGGTTCTCGAACAGGGGTTCCTGGTAGTCGTTCTCGCGCTCTTCCTGGAAGGCTTCGTCCAGATCCTCGCCGAGCGACTCCAGCTTGTCCTTGCCCAAAGCCTTTTCGACCTTGGGGAAAAACTCCTTCTCCTCTTCCTCGACGTGGTGCTCGACCAGCTCTTTCAGCACCTTGCACTTGTAGTCGAAGTCATCCTTACCTAGCGCCTGGCTGGCCTGGTACAGGCTGAACTCGACCACGCCGTGTTCGACCAGTGCTTCGCCGAGCAGGTCGTCCATGCCCATGGCCTCTTCACACGCCGGGTAAAAGATCTTGCGCTCGATACCGTCGTGCGCGACCAAATTCGAGGCCAGCTCGAGGAAGTACGACTTCTTCTCGGCCGGATCTTCGGTCTTCTCGATCGCCTTGAACAGGCGAGACACTTCGCCGTGCTGTTGTTTGAGGAGCTCGGTGGCTTTCATGCCTCAGCCGAGTGCAATCCACATGCCGATCGTCGGAAGCGCTCGGGCTGGCGCGATCCGCGGAAATCTCGGCTCTTGCTAGCGGTCGTCGGGGGGCTAGACGCGAGGCAGCGCACCCTCGGCTGCGACAATTTACCGCATCGGCACCGGCTCGCGGCGCGCTAACCCGTGCGCCAGCGTGGCGAGCCCGACAGCCCAGTACCTAGCTTTTCTCGCGCTTTCGTTGCTCAGCGCGTGCGGCAGCTCCACCGAGCCGGGAGCCGAGGTGCACGTCGTGTCGTCGGCCGTCGCGCTCGGGAGCGGCGAACGAGTGGAGAGCGTGCCCGGCCAAGCGCTCTCGGTGACGGAGGTGCAGTGGACCAGCGTCGCGGTCGAGCTCTTGCCCTGTCCGAGCGCGGCGCGCTGGCTCTCCGAAGCGCTGGTGGGGACGGCGCACGCGCACGGAACCTCGACGCCGACTCGACTGGCCGTGCCGACCATCGAAAGCGCCTCGGCACGGGACGACGTCGTGCTCGGCGCGTTGCACCCGCCCGCGCAGCGCTACTGCGAGGTTCGCTACTCGGTGGGAGCGGCCGACGCGGACGCCGTCGGTATAGCGGACGCTCCAGAGATGGAGCGTCACTCGCTGCTCGCGCGCGGCTTCGACGTCTCGGCCGATGCGCCCGCGGAGTTCGAGATCGGCGGTCAGCTGGCGTTCGACGTGCTCGCTCCCGTCGAGCTCGACGTCTCTCACGGCGAACAGCGGACGGTGCGCATCGAGCGAGACCCCGAGCGCTGGTTCGACGGAGTGGACCTGGCGACGCAGGACGACGCCGCACGCGTCCGACGATTCGCCGAGAATCTCCGCGACTCCGTCTCGATCCGAATCGACGGCCCATGAAGCGGCTCGCGCTCCTGCTCGCGCTCCTGCTCGTTCTGCGGGCGCGGGAAGCTCAGGCGTGTGCGGCGTGCGGCTGCGGCGATCCGACGCTGGTCGCGGCCGGCACGGAACAACCGTTTGCAGGGCGTTTGCGCGTCTCCAGCGAGTGGCGCTACCGCACCGACGTCGTCGGCGAACCCGGCGTGGATCGCATCGAAATCGAAGAGCTCCGCGGCGAGCTCTCGGTCGCGTGGGCGCCGCTCCGCGAGTTGTTTCTGGTGGCGGCTTTTCCGCTCGTCCACCGTTCGATCGTCGATGCGAGCCTCGCCGAAACCAGCACCTGGGGCCCGGGCGACGCCGAGCTCCGCGCCAAGCTCTTTCTGTATCGCGATCGCGACCTCGCGCCGCGTTCGCTGCTCGCGGGCCTGTTCGGACTGAAGTTTCCGACCGCGCCGTTTCGACGCAACGAGCTCGGCGAGCGGCTCCCGCTCGAGGCGCAGTCCGGTACCGGCTCGCTCGATCTGCTGGCCGGCGCCTCTTACGCTGCGTTCTCCGGCGATTTTTCGGCCTACGCGAGCGCCCAGGTCGCGCTCCCGTTGCTCACGCGCGAGGACGTGAATCCAGGAGTCGCGCTGCGCTCGACGCTGGCCGCCCAGTACCAACTCACGCCATGGCTCGCGCTCCGTCCGGCGGTCGACGTGCGAGCCGATCGGGCGTCCGAGGAGGAGGGAACACGCGACCCGAATTCCGGCGGCGTCGTGCTCTTCGCGGGCGGCGACCTGCTGACGACGCCGCTCCTCGATCTCACCGTGTCCGTCGGCGCGCGCGCGCCCCTCGTGCAGGAGCTCCACGGCTTCCACGACGAAGGCCCCGTCTGGAGCGCGGCTGTGGCGTACGACCTGTGACGGCCGCGGGCCCTTACGGTGCGACACGGCTTCTGTCGTCAAGGCGCCAATGAGCGCCAAGAGCCCGCCAGGCTTTTCGTGGCGGGGCGGTGGCCGCGGTTGTCGGGACGGGCGGGGCAATGAATGATGGGTGGGTGCGTTCGATCACGGTGACCCTGAGCGCGGACCGGATGGCAGCGTTCGTTACGGTACGACCTGGGGATGCGTCCGGCGCGGGAGAGCTCACGCGGATGCTCGAGCGAGCGGGCGTGGTGGTGGGCCTCGACGCGGAGGCGCTCGAATGGCTCACGAGCGAGCTCGCGGATCCGAGCTTCGAGGTGGCAGACGCGGTGATCGCGCGCGGCATCGCGCCGGAAGCCGGCGAGCACGGGCGCGTCGAGCTGCTGTTTGCGGCCGGCATTCAACCGGGGCACCTGCGCGACGACGGCACCTTCGATTTTCACGATCGCGAGCTGTTGAAACCCGTCGCGGCGGGCGAGGTGATTGGTCGCGTTTGGCCCGCGCGGGCCGGCAAGGCGGGGCAGCTCGTCGATGGCACGCGGCTCGAGCCCCTGACCGTCACGGAGGCGAGCTTGACGCTCGGTGAAGGCGCGGAGCTTCACGAGAGCGGTGAGATTCGGGCGCGGCGCGCCGGGGTCGTGAGCTCGAAGGGTGCGAGCATCGACGTCGTCGATCGCGTGGTGCACGAAGGCGCCGTTGATCTGCGCTCCGGGGACTTGCACATGAAGGGAAGCCTCGTCGTCCAGGGCGACGTTCTCGGGTCGTTCTGCGTCGAAGCCAGCGGCGACATCGAGATCCGCGGTAGCGTGGAGGGCTCCGTGCACGCGGGCGGCAACCTGCAGATCCAGCGCGGCATCCGGGGCAGCCTGGCGTCGAGCGTGACCGCAGAAGGCGACCTGTCGGCACAACAGGCCGAATACGCGGAGCTTTATTGCGGCGGCTTGTTGCGGCTCGGCGTGGGAGTGCACGCCAAGCTCTCGGCTCAGCGCGTGGAGATTTCGAACAAGCTGCGCGGGGGCGTGACCCAGGCGGAGCGGGGAGTCCTGGTGCGCGAAGCGGGCTCGCCGCAAGGCGTCCAGACCGAGGTCGAAGCGGGCGTGCCGCTCGAGTCCGCCGTGGAACGGGCGCAGCGCGCGCTGGAGCGTGCCAAGGCGGTGCGCAACGTGCGCCCCGTCTCTCGCAGCGAGCGGGCCAAGGGCGAAAAGCTCGGCCGCGTTCAGGCGGCGCTGCAGGCAGCGGAAATTCAGCGCCTGGCTCAGCGCGAACATCGCCGCGCCGAGCTAACGAAGGGCGCCTTCATCCAGATTGGCGTCGCGTACCCCGGTGTGATCGTGCGCATCGCCGGCAAGCAGTTCGTCATCGACCACGAAACCCGTGGCTCGCGCTTCTCCCTCGATCGGGAAACCCGCGAGCTCCGCCTCGACAAGGTGGCCCCATGAGCCTCGAGAACCTCACCGCCGAACGACTGATGACCGCGAACCCGGTCACGATTGCCGCTACCGCGCCGCTCCGCGCCGCCGCGCGCCTGATGCTGGAGCGGTCGATCCACTGTCTGCTCGTGCTCGGCGGGCCCGGGCGCTTGCCCGGAATCATCGCCTCGAAAGACGTGGTGCTGGTGCTGTGCGACGGCGAGCCCGAGCTGCTCGATCAGCTCAAGGTGGCCGACGCCATGACCACGCCGGCGATTTGCGTGCAGCACGATTTTCTGGTGCGCGACTGCATCCGCTTGATGCGCATGTCCGGGGTGCGCAGCGTGCCGGTGCTGAAGGGGCTCGAGCCGGTCGGCATTTTGAGCTTCACCGACGTGCTGCGCGCCGCTACCGGTTGAAGCTAATCCGAGAGCGCGTCGATCACGTCGCGGACGACGTCGTCCGTGTCCTCGATGCCGACGGAGAGGCGCACCAGCGCGGGGTCGATCTCGATCGCCTTGAGCTGCTCGTCGGTGAGCTCGAAGAAGCTCATGATCGCCGGCTGCTCGATCAGCGTCTCGAGACCGCCGAACGACGCCGCGATGCTCGCGATGCTGCAGCGATCGACGACGCGCGAAGCCTGCTCGCGGCCGCCATCGACGATGAAGCTCACCATGCCGCCGCCGCCGCGCAGCTGCTCGCGCGCCACGGCGTACGACGGGTGGCTCTCCAGCATCGGGTAGAACACGCGCTTCACGCGCGGGTGGCCCTCGAGCGCCTTGGCCACGGCCATGGCGGTCGCGTTTTGGCGCTCGATGCGCAGCGCCAGCGATTTCATGCCGCGGATGATCAGCGACGCGGCGTGCGGGTCGAGCACGGAGCCGAACACGCCGCGCGAATCGCGGAGCAGCCCGATCAAATGGCTCGGGCCCGCGACCAGGCCGCCCAGCACGTCGTTGTGCCCCGAGAGGTACTTGGTGGCGCTGTGCACCACGAGATCGACGCCGAGCTCGAGTGGCCGCGTGTTGCACGGCGTGGCCAGCGTGGAATCCACCAGCACGCGCACTCGCCCGTGATCGTGGCTGATGCGCGCGAGCTTCTCGAGATCCACGCAGTAAAGGAACGGATTCGTGGGCGCCTCGCTGATCACGAGCCGCGTGTTCGGCTTCAGCGCGCGCTGCAGCGCCTCGAGGTCCGCCGACGGGACGACCGTGTGCTCGATGCCGAAGCGCGGCAAAATCCCCGTCACGAACTGGCGCGTGCGGCGGTAGCAGTCGCGGAACAACACGACGTGGTCGCCGGTCTTCAGCAACGTGAGGATGGCGCTGGTCGTGGCGGCCATGCCGCTCGAAAACGCCACGGCGTCTTCGGCACCTTCGAGCGCGCCCAGGCGCGACTCGAGCTCGTGCACGGTCGGGTTGCCGTAGCGGCCGTACTCCTCACGGTGCGGATCCGGATCCTCGCCGCGCATGTAACGTTCGAGTGCCGCCGTATCCTCGAAGGTGTAGGTGGCGGTCTGTGCGATGCCGTGAGACAGAGCGTGGTGAGGCCGCTTGTCCGGCGCGCCGCCGTGGACGGCAGCGGTCGAGTTCGCGGAACGTGGCGCTTTCGATGACATTTCGGACCGAGGCGTCGGACTTTAAGCTTCTGCGCCCACAGGGGCCAGTTGACGGGGTTTTGTTGACTTTTCGTGATTCTTGACTTAATGAATCAAGAATTAGGATGGAAAAGTTGAATCATTCTAATGGATTACGAACCTCCAACAGATTCCCGACTTACCACACCGGGATTGAGCTAAAAACCCGCCGACATGTCGGAAAGCACCTGGAAGCGCGTACTCGAAGGCAAGATCCGCGAGGACTGGGGGCGTGAGATCGACGTCTTCGAAACCCAGATCGAGCTCCGCAAGAAGAGCAAGGTGGAAGAGAAGCTTTTCGCCGAAGCGCGCCTTCGCCGCGGCGTGTACGGCCAGCGCTACGACAACGGGCAGCGTCACGACGGCGAGAAGACGCAGACCCTCACGTTCCCGACCGGCGACCTGACCAAGGGTCCGAGCACGGCTTGGGACGCGCCGGGCATGATGCGCATCAAGCTGCCGATGGGGCGCGTCTCGAGCCAGCAGCTCGAGGTGATGTGCGAGCTCGCCGAAGAGTATTCGGACCAGATCCTCCACGTTACGACGCGCCAGGACATCCAGCTCCACTTCGTGCACATCGAGGACACGCCGAACCTGATGCGCCGCCTGGCCGCAGTCGGCATCACGACGCGCGAAGCGTGCGGCAACTCGGTCCGCAACATCACCGCTTGCCCGCTGGTCGGCGTCTGCAACGACGAGAGCTTCGACGTCTCGCCGTACGCCAATGCGATGATGTTCTTCTTGCTCGGGCACGACGACGTGCAGAGCTTCGGCCGCAAGTTCAAGATCGCCTTCTCGGGCTGCAAGACCAACCCCTGCGGCCTCGTGAATTTCCACGATCTCGGCTGCATCGCGGCGACCCGCACGGTCAATGGCGAGGTCAAGCGCGGCTTCGAGGTCTACGTCGGTGGTGGGCTCGGCTCGGTGCCGCAGAACGCGCAGCTCCTCGAAGAGTTCTGCCCGGAAGAAGAGCTGTTCCCGCTGACACAGGCGGTGTGCCGCGTGTTCGCCCGCCTCGGCGAGAAAGACAACCGCTCGCGCGCCCGCATCAAGTTCCTGGTCAAGAAGCTCGGCATCGAAGAGTTCAAGCGCCTGACGCTGGAAGAGCGCGCCAAGCTGCGCCCCGACGAGCGCTGGACCAACTTCCTCGACAACCTCGCGATCACCGAAGAGAAGCCGCTCAAGCCGCCGTCCAAGCTGCCCGCCGGTCCGCACAGCGCCGAGTTCGAAGCCTGGCGCCGCACCAACGTGCAGCCGCAGCGCCAAGAGGGTTACTCGGTCGCCACCGTCACCATGCCGCTCGGCGATTTCACGCCCGACCAGGGCCGGGCCATCGCCGACATCGCGCGGCGCTACACGGGCGACGCCATGCGCGCCACCGTCGATCAGAACTGGCTCTTCCGCTGGGTCTCCGAGGGCGATCTGGTGAAGCTCCACGCGGAGCTCGCCGCGATCGGCCTCGGCGAGCCGGGCTCCGACCGCATCGGCGACGTCACCTCGTGCCCCGGCACCGACACCTGCAAGCTCGGCATCTCGTCGTCGCGCGGCCTGGCTGGCGAGCTGCGCAAGCGCCTCGCGGTCGAGCAGCCCCCGGCCGTGGACAAGCTCCACATCAAGTGCAGCGGCTGCTTCAACTCGTGCGGCCAGCACCACGTCGCAGATCTCGGGTTTTTGGGCGTTAGCCGCGCGGTCAACAACCGCCGCGTCCCGCACTTCCAGCTCGTGGTCGGCGGCCAGCTCCAGAACAACGGCGGCTCCTACGGCCTCGCGCTCGGCGCAATCCCGTCCAAGCGCGTCCCGGACGCGGTCAGCCGCCTCACCAAGGCGTACAACGAGCGCCGTCAGGGTGAAGAGACCTTCAAGGCCTTCGTCGAGCGCGTCGGCAAGAAGGAGATCAAGGCCCTGATCGAGGACCTCTCCCACGTGCCGCCGTACGAGCAGGACCCGAGCTACTACTCCGACTGGGGCGACCCGCGCGAGTACACGATCGGCGACATCGGCGTCGGCGAGTGCGCCGGCGAGGTCGTGTCGTTCGTCCAGTTCGGCTTGCAGAAGAGCGAGCTCGAGGTGTTCGAGGCTCAGGTCTTGCTCGACGAGGGCAAGAACGACGACGCCGCGAGCCGCGCCTACCGCGCCATGCTCGAGGCGGCGCGGGCCCTCGCCAAGGAAAAGAACGCGAACCTCGGCGAAGAGCCGGAGGAGATCGTCCGCGAGTTCAAGCAGCACTGGGTCGAGACCAAGCTGTTCTGGGATCCCTTCGCGGGAGCCAAATTCGCGCAGTACCTGTTCAAGGCCCACGAAGAGGCGGGCGGTAAGACGCACTCGAAGGAGAGCGCGCACCAGCTCGTCGAGGAAGCGCAGCTGTTCGTCGACGCCGCGCACCAGGCGCACACCCGCATCGGCACCGCGCTGCCCTGAGAAATCCATGATCGAAAAGATTCAGCTCAAGCTCTTCACGAAAGACGACGTCCCGGTCGAGGGCTACGTCCCGGTCTTCCACCGCTGGATCCGCGAGCGCGTGCTCGACGAGCTCCTGATCGACGTCGTGGACTACTCCCACGTTGCGGATGGCCCGCACGTGGTGCTGATTGGTCACGAGGTGGACTACGCGCTCGATCGGGGCCGCGGCAAGCTCGGGTTGCTGTACGTGCACAAGCGCGGCCCGCGCCCCGAGCGCCTGAGCCACGCCCTCGCGCGCGCCGTCAAAGCCGCGCTGTTGCTCGAAGCCGAACAGGGAGCGGAGCACCCGCTCGCATTCCGCTCGGACGCGCTGCTGATCCGCGTGGCCGATCGGCTGAACGCGCCGAACACGGATGCCACCTACGAGCGCCTGCTACCGGGACTGAAGCGCGACCTCGAAGCGCTCTTCGGAGCTGGCAAGTTCGAGACCAAGCGCGTCGGCACCACGCGCGAGCCGTTCACGGTCGAAGTGAAGGCCGAAGGGGCCGCGCCCCTGGCCGAGCTCGCGAAGCGCCTCAGCGTCTCGTAGCGCTCAGCGCGCCATCTCTGACGCGCGGCAGTGAGCGGGCTCCGCCGCGCAAAGCAGCACCTGTGCATTCGTTTCGGAAACCAGTGCCTGGCCTTTCTTCGTCACGAACACACGCCACATGAATCCGTCGACGTCAGGCCCGCGGGAGACGAGCCCGAGATTGTCGATGCGCCGCATCGCGACCGCTACCTGCATCCGCGTCAGCCCGATCGCGCGGCAGACGTCGTTCTGGCTCACTGCGTCCTGTTTGGCGCGAGTCAGCTTCAGCGTCGTCACCAGCACGAGCCACTCATTGAATCTCAGCCCGACTTGAGCGACCTTCCGGGTCACGCTCAGTTGCCACCGCCTAGCGCCTACCCACTGCGCGATCTCACTCTCGAGTCCGCCCAGCGCTTCGTCCCTCGGTTCCGTCCGCACGACGACCCATCGGCCACTCCCCGGCTCAGGTGCGTCGACTCCGCGCCCTGGTGAGGGGCATTCGAGCGCCTTCGCATCGAGACGGAGTTGGTTGGGTTTACCGCCGCGCCGCGCCGCGCCGCATCGAGCGCTTTCCGCCTCGACCGCAGTCGGTAAATCTCTTCTCGGCCGGCGGGGGGGACCCTCTCACCAGCGGGGAACCCTTTCTCCGCGCCCCGCGCAGTCTCGATCCTGACTGGCTGTGGATAAGTTTAAAATTGCTAGCGCTGTCCTTGGGTTACGTCGCAGCATGGTGCAGTCAGGATCCTTACTGCACCGTCGGTCTGGGAGGCCTCTTTCGAATCGGAACGGTCGGGGTCGTCTGAGCCTTCGGATGCCCGTGTTCGGGTGGGCGTTTATTCCGATAGGTAGGGATCCTGGCTGCCTTCTTCGCGGTCCGAGCCGTCTCGGGGCGAACCGGCCGAACGCGGCGGTGAGGCGATCGGGCGGCGCATCAGTGCGACGGCCACGGACTCAGGGGGCAGCACGAACTGAGAATGGGGGGCGCGTGCGAGGTGGGCGCCTTCCGTCGCGTGCAAGAGCTCGGCGGGCTCCGAGCCGAAGATGCGTGAAATCTGCTGTTCGCGGCTGAAGTTGATGGCGACCTGGCTCGCCTCGCGTTCCATCACGAGCACCCCCGTGCGCTCGTCGAAACGCACGGCCGTGAGCGGCGAGGCGAGCTCGGGCACGCTCCGGCGCAGCCGAATCAGCGTCCGATAGTGCTCGAACATGCTCGCGTGCCGCGGCAGCGTGAGCTCCTCGAAGCGCAGTCGGCTGGCGTTGAACGTGTCGTGCGCTTGGGGATCGGGGATCGAGCTCTCGTCCCAGCCGAACTCCGCGAACTCGCGGCGCCGCCCGTCGCGGACGGCCTGCCCGAGCGCCTCGTCCGTGTGATCGGTGAAGTACTGGAACGGCGTGCTCGCGTCCCATTCTTCGCCCTGGAACAACAACGGGATCGATGGGCCGAGCAGCACGACTGCGGCGCCGAGCTTGGCGCGCGCGGGCGACACGAGGTGACCGATGCGCTCCCCGCGCGCGCGGTTGCCGACTTGGTCGTGATTCTGGAGACACACGACCAGCCGCTCGACGTGCCGCGGATCGAGCGCGGCGCCGTGGGGACGCTTTCTGAACGGGCTGTGCCGGCCGTCGTAGACGAAACCCCGTTCGAGCGCCTTGGCGAGATCCGCGAGCCCCGAAAAATCACCGTGGATACCGCTGCGCTCGCCCGTGAGCACGACGTGGAGCGCATGGTGCAGATCGTCACTCCATTGCGCGTCCAGCCCGAAGCCGCCGGCGTCGCGCGCGCGGATCAGCTGCGGGTCGTTGAGGTCGCTCTCGGCGATCAGCACCAGGGGCTTTGCGAGGTGCCGGGAGAGCTCGGCCGCCTCGTCGGCGAGCTGCCGCAAAAAGTGGCGCGCGGAATGGTCGTAGAGCGCGTGGACCGCATCGAGCCGCAGGCCGTCGAAGTGAAACTCTTCGAGCCAGTACAGCGCGTTGTCGAGGAAGTAGCGGCGGACGAACGCGGAGTGCGGGCCGTCGAGGTTTACCGCCTGGCCCCAAGGCGTGTGATACGTGTCCGTCAGGTACGGCCCGAACGCCGGCAAGTGATTCCCATCGGGACCGAGGTGGTTGTAGACGACGTCGAGCACCACCGCGAGCCCCTCGGCGTGGCAGGCATCGACGAGACGCTTCAGCGCTTCGGGGCCGCCGTAGCCACTATGAGGCGCGTAGGGGTGCACTCCGTCGTACCCCCAGCCGTGTTTTCCGGGAAACTGCGCGACGGGCATCAGCTCGACGTGCGTGACTCCGAGCGCCTTCAAATGCGGCAAACGCGCGATCACCCCGTCGAAGCTGCCGTCCTCCGAGAAAGTCCCGACGTGGAGCTCGTAGAAGATTGCCGAAGCCAGAGGCGCGGCTCGGAAGCTCTGGTCCGTCCACTCGAACGGCGTCTCGCCGACGTGCCGCGATGGCCCGTGCACGCCGTCCGGCTGATATCCGGAGCGCGGATCGGGGATGGGCGCACCCCCGTCGACCGACAGCGCGTAGTCACTGCCCGGCCGGAGCGGTGACGGCGAGAGCTCGAACCATCCCGCATCCCGCGGCGAAAGCTCGGACCGCTGCCCGTCGCTGACGAGCGCCACGCTCTTCGCGTTCGGCGCCCACACCCGGAACACCCCTTGTCTCGTCGAGTTTCGAAAGCGACTCAAAGTGGCCTTCTGTTTGTACGAAGTCGCGAGCTCCTGCAAACGGTAATATCACGCGCCAATCACCGGTGGGCGCGCCGACGTTCTTGCAACGAAGCTTGCCGCCACACTGAGGCGAGGAAGAGCGGTCGCGGAGCGAAGGCGTCTCGGATTGAGGCCCCGCAGCGCCGGCACGAGTGATGCTTCGGCGTTGAGGCTGACCATGCCGAGCCGACGAATCGCGGTTGTTCTGCTGTCCACTCTTGCGGCCGCGTGCGGCAAAGAGGACACGCCGCCAAGCAACCCCAACGCGCCCCCCGGTGCTGAAAAGGCCGCGGATACGAAGGTGCTGGAGAAGGGCGCCGAGCTCCTGCAAGACCTGAGCGCCGTCCGTTCGTTCGACCATTACCTCGACGGTTTCCACGTCATGAAGGACGACCCGTCGCTGCACATGGAGGCGCATCACTTCTGTAAGGGCATGAACGAGGAATTCACCCAGTGCGTCATCTTCGACGGCAACACCGCGGACGCGAACTTGATCGGCATCGAGTACATCGTCTCCGAACGCCTGTTCGAGTCCCTGCCCGCCGAGGAAAAGCCGAGCTGGCACCCGCACAATTACGAGATCCTGTCGGGGACGCTGATCCTCCCCGGAGTGCCCGCTCCGGCCGAAAAGGCGGCGCTCGCGAAGAAGCTGAACAGCTACGGAAAGACCTGGCACATCTGGGATACCGGCCACGCGGGGCATCCGGCCGCGCACGACCTGCCGATCGGAAAGCCGCTGCTCGCGTGGTCCTACAACCGCGACGGCGAGGCACCGGTCGAGCTCATCCAAGCGCGCGATCGGCGCATGAAGGTCGACACCGCCGAAAAGCGGCGAGAGCGCGCCGATCTCGAACCGCAGGCCAAACCCCAAGTCGGCACGGATGCCGCGAAACCCAAGAAACCTGAATAACGGTGGCGACCATCGGTTATCACTGTTCGCACGAGCAACACGCGCCGAGCGCTCTGCTGCGCTACGTCGTGGCCGCAGAGCGTGCCGGGTTTGGTGCAGCCATGTGCTCGGACCATTTCGCTCCTTGGAGTGAGCACCAAGGTCACAGCGGCTTCGCCTGGAGCTGGCTCGGCGCGGCGCTGCACGCGACCGGCCTCGATTTCGGGACCGTGACCGCGCCCGGGCAGCGCTACCACCCCGCGATCCTCGCGCAGGCCGCCGCGACGCTCGCCGAAATGTACCCGGAACGGCTGTGGGTCGCCCTCGGCACTGGGGAGGCCCTGAACGAGCACATCACCGGCGAGCGCTGGCCAGCCAAGCCGCAACGCAGGCAGCGGCTGCGCGAATGCGTCGACGTGATGCGCGCCCTGTTCGCGGGCGAGACCGTGACGCACGAGGGCCTCGTGAAGGTGCACGAGGCGCGTCTCTACACGCGGCCGCAGCGACCACCCTTGCTGTTTGGAGCGGCGATCAGCGCCGACACCGCCGAGTGGGTCGGAAGCTGGGCCGACGGTCTCATCACCGTCGCGCGCCCCGAAGCCGAGCTGCGCAAAGTCGTGGAACGCTTCCGCGCGGGTGGGGGTAGTGGAAAACCGATGTATCTGCAGGCGTGCGTCTCGTTCGCGCCCAGCGAGGCCGAAGCAGAAAAAGCGGCCCTCGACGGCTGGCGCACCCTCGCCGTCGGCTCCGACTTCAAGGCAGACGTCACGCTGCCGCAATTCTTCGACGTGGCCGCGCGCTCTATCCGCGTCGAAGACGTGCGCGCGATCGTGCGTATCTCGGCGGATCCCGCACGCCACGCCGCCTGGCTCGAGCGCGATCGTGCCCTCGGTTTCGAGCGCATCTACGTTCACCACGTGGGCGCGGACCAAGAGCGCTTAATCCAAGCCTTCTCGGAGCTCGTGCTCCCGCGCATCGAAGCTCGGTGAAGCCCTCAAACCCGGGCGTCGGTCAGCGCTCTCGAACCGTGAACGCGTCAAAGCCCCAGGTCAGCCCCAAGCGCAGCTCGAACGCGGCGCGCTCGTCTTGTCGGGCGACGCGCAGGCCCAGATCGAATGCGATCGTGTCGCTCGCCGTGGCGATGGCACCCAGCAGACAGCCGTAGCTCGCCCCTTCGTCGAGCTCCTGTTCGGAGGTGAGCTCCGCGACGGGTCGCACCATCCACGGGTCGGGCCCCTCTACGATGAGACTGTTGGAGAGCAGCAGGTTTCCGAGCCGAGAGCGCCCGGCGCTCTGGTTCACGTGCAGCGTCGCAAAATCCCAGCGGTAGGACAGGGCGGCCGTGCCCTTCGCGCCGAACCCGCCCTCTCCCCGGACCTCTGGAGCTTGCAGCGCGGCCTCGACCGCGACGCTCACGCCCGGCTCGTCTTGAAGCGACCCCTCGCGCAGCAACCACTTCAAGGTTGCGGCCGACTCGAGCTCCCGCAGCCGCGAACCGCTGCTTACCGAGCCCAGCGCCAACCACTGCCGGGCATCCACGATCGCCTCGAAATCCTCGGCGAACCCGAGATTGAAGACGAGCCCCGGCGAAAGCGAGCTCTCGCCTCCGCTCCGACGGAGCTGCAGCGGCCCCGCCTCGACCGTCAACACCCCCACGCCACCGACGTTTGCGTCCGTTCCGTCGAATGGGCGATAGGCGCGCGCGCTCCCGCTCACGAAAAAGCTCGTCAGAGACGAAGCCACAGCCAAAACCGAAGCCGCGCGTTTCACAACCACGAGTCTAGCCCTTCGGCTCCGGCGAACCTCGTGGAAAGACGGCACGCTGCCAGCAACAACGTGCTTGCCGCAGCACCCGGAACGGACCAGCGTCGCGCCCGAGCTCATGCAACCTGCTCCTTCCAAGCCTCTCTCCGATGAAGAGTACGAAAAGCTCGCGAGCTTCCTCGACGACTTCGGCGGGCTCGACATCGACGAGCTGATGGGTTTGTTCAATGCGCTAGCCGTCGCACCGAGCCTCGTGCAGCCGTCTGCCTGGCTGCCGGTCGTCTTGCCAAATGGCCCACTCCCGACCTTCGACATGGACCAAACCCGCGCGCTCGTCGACCTGCTGCTGCGACAGTACAACGAGGTCATCTCGGCCTTCGAGGAGGGCGAAGTCATCGCGCCGCGCCACGATGACGAGGACACGTGCATCCAGTTCGCCCGCGGCTTCGTCACGGGAGCGGAGCTCGCCCCCGGCTGGCTCGACGACGAGGTGTACGCCAGCTTGGTCGAGCCCTTCGCGTACCTCTGCGACCGCCACGACCTGATCCCGCCCGATGAGCTGGAACAGCTCGACGCCAACCCCAACATCCGGCTCGAGCTCCGCAGTGAGCTCGGCCAGCTCGTGTCCGACGCCTACGATCTCATCCGCGAGAAGGGCGTCGCTACGGCCTCACAACCGCCCATTCGCCGCGAGGGCCCCCGCATCGGCCGCAATGACCCGTGCCCCTGCGGCTCCGGCAAAAAGTTCAAGAAGTGCTGCGGCGTCAATCAGTGAGCACCGCCCCCCTTCACGACCGGTAGCCCCAGCTTCTTCCACGCCGTCATTCCTCCCGAGAGATTCCTCCCGCGGATCCCGCGGGGCTCCAGCAGGTCGGCCGCGGACTGCTAGGACCGCAGCGTACGAAGCCAGCGCTGCACCCCCGGCAAGCACGGCACATCCGCTTCCGCCCAATCAAACCCAGCCAGCTCTTCCACGCCCGCCCACGCGATCTGCGCGTGCTCCCGAAGCGCGAGAGTGCCGCTCACGATCGTCGCCGCGTACACATCGAGCTCAATCGCGTGCTGACCGACGCTGGCCCTACCGGTGCCGAGTAGCTCCGAGACGGCGATCTGCAGCCTGAGCCGCAGCCGGCGGCGATCTTGTATAAAGTGCGATCATGCCGAGCGAGCGGGGGCTCTACGAGAGCCTGGTTACCGAGGCCCTCGAGGCCGAGCTTTCATCGCTCGACCCACGGCTCGTGGTCCGCCGTTCGGCCCTGCACGAGGCCGAAGCCGCTGATCGCCTGGCTCTGCACCTGGGCCGCGTCGTCGAGCGCGCCCTCGCGTCGCTCGACAAGCAAGACCGCGTTCGGGTCGGCACCGCGCTGGCGCGGCAGCTCGTCGACGTCGTCGTGGGTGCCACGGAGGCGATCTCCCTCGCGAGCGAACGACCGGTAGAAGCCGCGGACGTGCTGCGCAGCGTGCTGGGAAGGCTCCCAGACGGCAGCGCCGAGCTCATCGAAGAGCCGCTGGTTCCGCTGTTCGACACCACCTTGTTGACCAACGCCCCCGGCGAACCGCGCGTCGGCAGCCAGGTGCTCACGGAGGTTCCCTCCGCTGATCGCATCGACGTCGTGATGGCGTTCATCCGTCGAAGCGGCATCCGCCCGTTGCTCCCCGCGCTCCGAGCGCATTGCCAGGCGGCCCGGCCACTCCGCGTACTCACCACCATCTATACGGGCTCTACCGAAGGACTCGCGCTGGATTGGCTAAAGGACCTCGGAGCGGAGATCCGCATCTCGTACGACGAAGGCACCACGCGCCTGCACGCCAAAGCCTGGTACTTCTTCCGCCGTTCCGGCTTCTCGACGGCGTACATCGGCTCCTCGAACCTGACTCACTCCGCGCAGGTCACCGGTCTCGAGTGGAACGTGAGAGCCTCGGGCGCGCGCAACCCCAGCGTCGTCGACAAAGTCGCAGCCGTCTTCGAAAGCTACTGGAACAGCGGCGAGTTCGTCCCGTACGACGCCGAAGTCTTCCGCGCCCGCACCGCCCACGCCGAGCGCGATCGCATCGATGTCCTGTTGAGCCCGATCGAGCTTCGCCCGGAGCCCTTTCAAGAGCGCCTCCTCGAGCAGGTCGCGCTCTCGCGCCAGCTCGGACACCACCGAAACCTCCTCGTCTCGGCGACCGGCACCGGCAAGACCGTGATGGCTGCCCTCGACTACGCGCGCCTGCGGAGCACCTTGCCCCGAGCACGCCTCCTGTTCGTCGCGCACCGAGCCGAAATCCTCAAACAGACCCTGGCCACCTTTCGCCACGCCCTGCGCGATCACTCGTTCGGTGAGCTGTGGGTCGCTGGCGACAAGCCGGCCAAATTCGAGCACGTCTTCGCCTCGATTCAGAGCTTGAACGCCGCCGGCCTCGCGCACCTCGCGCCCGAGCGCTTCGACGTCGTGATCGTCGACGAGTTCCACCACGCCGCCGCAGCCAGCTACCAGGCCCTGCTCGGGCACATTCACCCCGTGGAGTTACTCGGGCTCACCGCAACCCCCGAGCGCAGCGACGGCCTGCCGCTCCTCGAGTGGTTCGACGGACGCATCGCGGCCGAGCTGCGCCTGTGGGACGCCATCGACCAGCACCGCCTGGTCCCCTTCGCGTACTACGGCGTCCACGACGGCCTCGACCTCCGCGACCTCCCCTGGCGTCGCGGCCGCGGTTACGACGTCGAAGCCCTGTCGAACCTCCTCACGGCCAACGACGCCTGGGCACACCTCGTGATCCAGGAGCTCACGCGCCGCATCGATAGCCTCACCCAGATGAAGGCGCTCGGCTTCTGCGTCAGCATCGACCACGCGCGGTTCATGGCGCGCTCCTTCGTTTCCGCCGGCATACCCGCGGTCGCGATCTGGTCCGACACCCCCGCCTCCGAACGCGAACAAGCCCTTCGCGACCTGGCCGCCGGCCACGTGCGCGTCCTCTTCTCCGTCGACCTGTTCAATGAGGGCGTCGATATCCCCGCCGTCGACACCCTGTTGGTGCTGCGACCCACCGAGAGCGCCACGCTCTTCCTCCAGCAACTCGGTCGCGGCCTCCGCCGCCACTCGTCCAAAAACCTCTGCACCGTGCTCGACTTCGTCGGCCATCACCGCTCCGAGTTTCGCTTCGACCGCAAGCTGCGCGCCCTCCTCGGCGGAACCCGCAGCGACCTCATCAAACAAGTCGAGCGAGGCTTCCCGTTCCTGCCCGCCGGCTGCCACCTCGAGCTCGACCGAGTCGCGAGCGACATCGTCCTCTCCAGCATCAAAAACGCCGTCCCCTCCCGCTGGGCCGCCAAGGTGGAAGAGCTCCGCGCCTTCGTCCATTCGCGCCGCGACCTCACCCTGCGCGCCTTCCTCCAAGACTCCGCCCTCGAGCTCGAAGACCTCTACGCCGGCAACCAATCCTGGTCCGACCTCTGCGAAGACGCCGGAGTCACCACGCACCCCGCCGGCCCTCATGAGCCGCAGCTCCGCCGCGCCTGCGGCCGCCTCCTCCACATCGACGACCCCACCCGAATCGACACCTACCAACGCCTTCTCTCACCGGATCTCCCGCCCGACCTCGCCCGCCTCCCCGAAGTCGAGCGGCGCCTGCTCCGAATGCTGATCGCCGCCCTCCTCGACAAAGTCGTCACAAAAACCACCTCCCGGAGCGACGGCTGCGACCTCCTCTGGCGCCACCCCCAGATCCGCCACGAGCTCCTCGAGCTCTTCGCCGTCCTCCGCGACCAACTCGAGCACATCACCGCCCCGCTCGACCCGAACGGCGTCGTGCCGCTCGCCGTTCACGCGCAATACACCCGCATCGAGATCCTCGCTGCCTTCGGCATCGGAGAAGGCGCCAAAGTCGCCCCCTGGCAAACCGGCGTGTATTGGGCCAAGCACGCGCGCGCCGACCTCCTAG
>JALYWZ010000587.1 GCA_030852505.1 Myxococcota bacterium
GTGCTGGAACGCTGGCTGTTCGCTGCTGCGGCCGGTGCGGTCTCGTGTGAATCGACGCGCCACGCCCTGCGCTGGGTGGTGGAGCGCCACGGAGCGAGCGGCCCGCTGTCGAACGCGATCGCGGATCTCGCGCGCGCGAGCTCGCTGGTGCCGCCCGCAGCACTCTCGGTGCTGTTCGCGGTCATGCCGGCAGCGGGGCTCGAGGGCGTGAGCATCGGCGCGCGCGTCGGGATCACGCTCGGCATCGGCGGCCTGCTCGGTCTGGTCGCGACCCTGTTGCTCGGTCGGGAATTCCGACGTGACGAGAGCTGGGGCATCCTGCTCGGAACCTCGCTGCTCGGCATGGGCGTCTCGGAGCGGCTCGGCCTGAGCGCCGTCGCGACCAGCTTCACGATGGGCCTCACGGTCGCGCTCGTCTCGCAACACCGCACGGAGCTCAAGGCCATGATCGCGCCCACGGAGCGGCCGGTGATGTTGCCGATGACCGTGCTGGCCGGCGCTTTCGTGGAGGTCGATCCGGCGACCTTCATGCGCTGGGTGCTCGCGGTCGCGATCTTCGGGCGGCTGGCGCTCGAGCTCTTGCGCGGCCTCTTGCTGTCGTTCGTGCTCAAGGCGCCGCGCGGCTCCTGGGTGGTGCTCGGCCTCGGCATGGCGTCGACCGGGCCCCTGTCGGTCGGCTGCGCTGTGGCGATCGCTGCGCGCTTCCCCGACACCCTCGGTCCCAGCGCGCTCGTGATCGCGGCAGCCGGCGTGCTCGCGGGGGAGCTGGTCGGGCCCTTGTCGCTGCGCCGCGCGCTCGAGCGTGCCCACGAAATCAACGAGGATTCGCTGATCCCACCGCCCGTGAGGCCGAGCCTCGACGATGCGAACCGCAGGAGCTTGCCATGAGCGGCCACGCCGGAGGCGCGACCAAGAACAGCGTGACGCGCGCCGTGCAGCTCTTGGCGCTGGTGGTGGTCTTCGGCCTCCTGTACTGGGCGACGCGCTTCCAGCCCTCGACCGAGTCACGGCTCGAGCTGGTGGCAGCGATCGGCTTCTTGTTGCTCGGCGGCACGCTGTTGAGCGAGCTCGTCGAACCGCTCGGGCTCCCGCACCTCTCCGGCTACCTGTTGGCGGGCATCATCGGCGGGCCGTACCTGCTCGAGCTCGTCGATCACCACACCGTCGAGAAGCTGTCGCCGATCAACACGCTGTCCCTGGCGTTGATCGCGCTGTCCGGCGGCGCGGAGCTGCGCCTCAGCACGCTCAAGGAGGTGGCGCGCAGCGTGGCCTGGGCGCTCGCCATGCAGTGCCTCGTGGTGATGCTGATCGCGGCGGGTGCGTTCCTTTTGCTCTCGCCCTACATCCCGTTTGCGTCCGTGCTCGAGCCGCTGCCGCTGCTCGGCCTGGCCTTGCTCTGGGGGACGCTGGCGATCAGCCGCAGCCCGTCGGCTTGCCTCGGCATCTTGTCCCAGACCCGCGCCAAGGGGCCGCTCGCGACCTTCTCGCTCGCGTTCATCATGGCCTCCGACGTGGTGGTCGTGTTCGTGATGGCGATCGTGATGACCTTCGCCAAGCCGCTGATCTCGGTCGGCGGCGAGGTGAGCCTGTCGGCGTTCCAGGCCGTGGGGCACGAGCTGCTCGGCAGCGTGGCCACGGGCACCACGCTCGGCCTGATCCTCGCGGCATACCTGAAGATCGTCGGGAAAAACCTGCTGCTCGTGCTGCTCGCGCTCGGCTTCGTGCTGACCGACTTCATGCAAAACGTGCACGTCGACCCGCTGCTGTCGTTCCTTACGGCTGGCTTCGTGGTCCAGAACCTGTCGGCGCAGGGTGAGCGATTGCTCGAAGCGGTCGAGCAGATGGGCAGCATCGTGTACGTCGTGTTCTTCGCCACGGCGGGAGCGCACCTCGATCTCGATCTGCTGCGGAGCTCGTGGCAGATCGCGCTGTCCTTGTGCCTCGTCCGCGCGCTGTCCACCTACCTCGCGGCGCGCGTCTCGAGCCGGATCGCCGGCGATCCACCCACGATCCGGCGCTGGGGTTGGTCGTCCCTGGTCTCTCAGGCGGGCTTCGCGCTCGGGCTCAGCGTGATCATCGCGCGCGCCTTCCCCGAGTTCGGCGAGAGCTTTCGCTCCCTCGCGATCGCGACCGTGGCCATCAACGAAATGATCGGCCCGATCTTGTTCAAGGTCGGCCTCGATCGCGCAGGCGAGACGCACCCCGAGGCCGTGGTGGCACGGCCCAGCCTGACGCCTCCGCCGCCGGCGGTGTGAGCAGCTCCGGCCGCAGCGCTCAAAAAGAAAACGGGCGACCTTTGGGCCGCCCGTCTTCGGACTCTGCTCTGCCGAGGAGCTCTATTCCGCCGCGGTCGCGAGCGGCTCGGACGAGTCGGCCTGCGCCTTGGCAGCGAACGGCAGCACCTGCGCGAGCTTGGTCTTGGCCGCCGTGAGCGCCTGCTCGCCGAGCTTCGGCGCTTGCTCCCGGGCGATGCCGAACAGCTCGGCGCCCGCCCGCGCGAGGAAGCCCTGCGCCTCGCGTGCGGTTGCGGGTGCGTTCTTCACCGCCGCCTTCATGCCCGCGCTGGCGCTGGCCGCGAGCTTCTTCGCGGAGGCGAGGGCGCGCTCGCTCGGGGACTTGTCGATGAGCTCCGCCACCTCGTAGACGAGATCGGCGGTGGTCGTGCCCTTCACGTGCACCGGGTGGTGCAGCGCGTTTCCGAGCCGCGGGTGGTGGTTCAAGAACTGGCGGAAGCGCTCGAGCGTGAGCCCGGTGTCGGCGAGCGCGGCCTCGAGCTCGGCCTGCGCGGCCTGGCGAGCCTTGAACATGTACATCTGCACGCGGCTCTGGAAGTTCACGGCGCCGTCGCCGCTGGTCTCGACCGCGCAGAAGATGGTTCCGGGGAAGCGCTCGCTGATCAAGGACTGCACGCCGTCGCTCACGCCCGAGCTCGGCATGCAGCCGAACGGCTTCACGCTCAGGGTCATCGTGGCCTTGTTCTTGACCACGTTCAAAATCAGCTTGCCCACCTCCATGTGGCCTTCGCCGCCGCGGAGATCGTTGTTGTAGTAAGGAGCGGCCACGTCCGCGACCGCCTTCATGTCGGGCAGGTGGTAGCCGTGGAACCCGCCAGCCCAACCGAAGGTGTGGAAGGCCGTGCGCAGGGCCTTGTCGGCGAGGTACAGCCCGACCTGCTTGGTCAGCACGCTGAACTCGTTACCGCCGGCGAGGCCGTTCCGTCCGCCGTCCTGATTGCGGAGCAGCGCGCGCGCCTGCGTGTCGAACGTGCCTTCCCAGATGTTGTAGAGGATCCACGCCGACACGAACTGGATGTCGCACTCGGCGCCTTCCTTCTCGAGGAAGCGCTGCAGCTGGTAGTTGCCGTCGCCCTCGGTGGTCATGGCCCAGAACTCGCCGATGATCGCGACCTTCGGCTTGACCTGCGAGCGATCGACCTCGACCTTGGCCAGCACCTTCTTGGCCTGGGTCAGGGCGCGCAGGATCGAGCGCTTGTTCCGCAACGCGTCGTAACAGATCTTCTTGGCTTCGGTCAGCGCGCGGTCGGTGGCGCCGGGCTCGACCTCGTACGGGCGCAGCCGGTAGCCGACGCCGTTCAGGATGTCGCCAGCCAGCAGCGCCTTCAGGAGCGCGATGAAGAACGCCGGCTTGAGCTCGAGGCCGGACTCTTCACCGGTGGCCTGGCTCAGCCCGCCTTGCTGCTGGAACAGCATCACACGGAAGCCGTCGAAGCCGGCGTCGCGCAGCGCCTTCCGGTACTCGGTCACGTACATGCCGAAGCGGCAGGGCCCGCAGGCACCCGCGGTCAAGAACACGTACTCGTCCACGATCTGCTGCGCCGACAGGCCCTTCTCGTCCCGCAGGTGGATCAGGAACTTCACCAGGTTGCCGACCGTGAAGTAGGTCGGGTTGCACTGGGCGCGGTTGCCGAACTCTTTACCGACCTGGAGCGCCGCGTTGTCGGGACAGTCGAGCGCCACCACGTTGTAGCCGAGGCTCGAGAAGGCGCCCTCGACCAGGTAGTCGTGGGCCATGGTCAGGCCGCCGATCAAGAGCGTGATCTTGCCCTTCTCCTTCTTGGTGAACATCAGGTTCGCCATGTCCTCGACCCAGAAC
>JALYWZ010000588.1 GCA_030852505.1 Myxococcota bacterium
GCGCGGAGGAGCCCGCCGACGGACGCACGCGGCTCGGCCTGCGCCTGGCAGCGGTCGCGCAGGGCCCTGACGAACCGTGGCTGCTCGCGGTCGTGAACCGCGGCACGGAGCCGGCGCGCGTGCTGTTCGATCTACGCCTGTTGTCGCTGGAGGTGACTCCGCCCGAGCCCGTCTCCGACAAGCCGAAGAAGGCAAGGCCTCCGAAGCCCGTCACTTGCAAGCTGCCGCCGAATGCGCGCCCCGACGTGCCGACGGCCGCGCTCGAGGTCGTGCTCGCGCCGGGTGAGGGCGTGGTCGACAGCTTCGATCCGCGGCTCTACTGCTTTTCCAAGAAGCAGAGCGCGGTCCTCGTCGGCGGCGCGAAGGTCGCGGCCCACCTCGGGTTCGCGGAGAAGACCAAGACCGTCTGGAAGAAGGGCAAGCGCGAGACCGTCGTCGTCGAGCAGACTCAGCCCTTCGTGGCGCGCCGAGCGACGGCGCTGCCGGAGCTCGACCAGCTCGCCTCGGAGCCCGTGCGCGATCCCGGTCCGGGGGCTCCGAGCTCCGACAAGGACGCAGTCAAGGAGCTGATCGCGCCGGCGATCGAGGTCGCGACCCGCACCGCCCCCGCCGAACCGCCGCCGACCGAGCCTTTCGAGCTGCTCGCGACCGACGGCTCCGATGCGGCGACCGCGCGGCAGGTGACGGTGGCGGTGTCGATCGTCAACCGCGGCAAGGAGCCGCGTCACCTGTATTTCCGCCGCGAAGGCCTGAGCTTCAAGGTCTCCGGGCCGAGCGGCGTCGTGCGCTGCGAGCCTGGCCCCGACGTGCGGGCTCCCGATCGACAGAGCTTCAGCCGCGTAAGGCCGGGCGGGCGTGTTCGAGCGGTGAGCCGCTTGATCGAGCTCTGCCCGGACGGGACGTTCGACGAGCCCGGACTCTACCTGATCGACTCGAGCTTCGAAGCCACGCGCAGCGGCGCATCCTTCGGGTTCTCGGCGTACACCGGCAACGTCGAGAGCCGCGAGCCGGTGGCGGTCCGAGTCCAAACCGGACCGAAGCCGTACCTACCGCAGCACCCGCCGCTCATGGTGCGCGTCGGTCAGCCACAACCCTGAGCGACGACTCGGATCCGACGAACCTGGAGGGAGCTTTCGAGGCATGGTGGAGATACCCGAGCTCGGGCACGTCGTGGATCGCCGCTACAGAGTCCGGCGCGAGATCGCCCGCGGCGCGGTCGGCGTCGTTTACGAAGCCGATCACGGCTACCTGGGCCGCCCGGTCGCGATCAAGCTGTTGCTCCCCGAACAGCGCCGCCTCGAAGACATCAAGATCCGCCTGATTTACGAGGCCCAGGCGCTGAACGCCGTGCGCCACCCGAGCATCGTCGATGTGCTCGACGCGGGCGTCGACGAAGCCTACGGCCCGTTCCTCGTGACCGAGTTGCTCTCGGGGCGAACGCTCGAGGGCTTGCTCACCGCGCGGCGCAAGATCGGCGTCGAAGAGACGCGCATCATCGGGCTACGCCTGTGCGACGCGCTCGCTCATGCCCACTCACGGGGCGTCATCCACCGCGACATCAAGCCCGGCAACGTCTTCGTGGCGCGCGCCGAAAATGGACGCGAGTACCTGAAGCTGTTCGACTTCGGGATCGCGCGCTTCGAACGCGCGGGCAGCCGCAAGCTGACGGGACAGGGCATCGTGATGGGCACTCCCGAGTACATGTCGCCCGAGCAGCTGCACGCCAGCGACGACGTCAACGAGCGCTCCGACATCTACGCGCTCGGCATCACGCTGTTCGAATGCTTGACCGGCACCGTGCCGTTCGAAGGCAACTACGCCGACGTACTGCTGAAGACCGCGACCGAGCCGATGCCCACGGCCCAGAGCCGAAACCCCGAGGTGCCCGCGGATCTATCCCGCGCGATCGCGACGGCGCTGCGCTATCACCAAGCCGAGCGCCACCCGAACATGCGCGCCTTCGCCGAGGCGCTCTCGCCCAAGGGCGGCGCTGCAGAGGGCTCCTCGCTGCTCTCGGGGCCGATCAACCGCGGCGCCCAACCGGCGGGCCCCGACGCGGCAGCCGTGAAGCGCAAGTTCCCGCGCGCCCCGTACGTCACGCCGGTTCGCGTGCTCCGCCCCGACGGCACCAGCATCGACGGCCGCAGCGAAGACGTGTCGGGCGGCGGCCTGTTGGCGGTGCTGACGACGTCGGTCGCGGCCAGCGAGCTCGTGCGCGTCCGCTTCGCGCTGCCGATCGTCGGCAAAATCGCCGAGCTCGAAGCCACGACGCGCTGGATCCGCACGGCGCGCGGCAAGGACGCCGTGGGCCTCGAGTTCCGCTCCATCACGACGGAGGCCAAGGAAGCGATCGATCGCTATGTGTCGGCGATGGGCGGATAGCTTGGTCTTGGGGGGCCTCGCTGATCAGGGCGCGACGGGCGTCGAGAGCGCGGCGTGAGGCAACGAGGGGCGGCGAGGGGAGTGAGCAGCAGCCGCGCCAGCCCGCGCGGAGTTGGTTTTCGGGGAAGGGGATTCGGCGGTGGCGTCGGGAGCGCATTCGGGATCGGCGATGGATCGGAGCGGGATTCGGATTGGGATCGTGACGGGAGTGGTCGGGTTGGAAATAGGGTCCGGACCGCGGCTCTGGTGCTGCTATGACAAACAAAGTCTAGCCAACGCTGTTGGCTGATCCGATACCCGCGCTGTAGGGTGCATCCGAATGTCCCGAACGGCATCCACACGGATCCCCACCGGTCTACGTTCGCAGCTCTCTCGATGGATGAGGATTACATCGCATCGAGCGCGAACGGCGATGTTTTCCGGCTCGTGGTGGTTGCGAACCGGGATCTTCCTTCTCTCCCTAGGCGCTCTCGGTATCCCCGTTTACCAAAAGTCGGTGGGCTTGGGCTTGCTTCACTCCGCCATCACCGTGGTCTTGGTTTTGGGGAAGGCTGCCGTCTTCAGTTCGAATCGGACCATGAAGATCGTTCACCGGGACTAGCTCGAGCGGAAGGCGTTGTTGTACCGCCTCATTAAGGATCTCCAACGTCACCCGGAAATGACCAGGGAGGAGGTATCCCGGTTCCAACGCGAAGCCCTGGAGCTCATCGCTTCCTATGTTCGCGCCCACCGAGCGGACTTCAGTCGCACTGAGATCTTCGTCAACTTACTAGTGGAAGATGGGGACAGTTTGGTGGTGATAGCGCGAGACCGCGACCACCGGATGCCAGGGGCCCGGTACTCTCGTTCAACGATGGCTGCCGCAAAGGTCTTCGAATCGGGCGACCACATAGTCGTTGGGAACGTGCACCGCGAGTACGGCGATGTAGAAAAAGAGTACCGAAGTATCCTGGTGCTGCCTGTGCGTGGCCGGTCCGGGATCTCGGCAGTGGTTTCGATAGACAGCGCCCGTGCTCACCATTTCGATCTAGAGGCCCGGGACTTGGAACGTTTTCTGCAGCCTTACATCGGGCTCCTTGAATGGACGCTGTAATCATGCGAGGGTATCCCCAGCCCTGACGATGGAAACCATCACGAACTCGGAGATGTTCGAACGGGTCGCGAGGCGCGAGATCTCGCCGCGAGAAGCGGCCCGCATCCTCATTGAGCGGGACGACTTGGCGCGAAGGCAGCAAGTCTTTGCGGCGCGCCCTCGCTGGATGCCGCGCTGGGCGTGGGGTGTAGCGTCTGTTGTGATTGTCGGTGTCCTCGACCACCTACAGCGACGAAGCTAAGCGTCGGTCGCCTCGTGAGCTGGGGCGCTTAGTGCGCTGGGCGCGACCTCGTCAGCTCAGTGCGGCTTTTGAACGGCGTCGAGCTCTTCCAGGTTCGCTTTGGCGCGCGGATCTTCCGGGTCGAGGGCGAGCGCGCGCTGAAAGGCTTTTCGGGCGCGGGCGTGGTCGCCGCGCTTGGCGTGGACGAGGCCCAGGTTGATCCAGCCCGAGCCGAGGCTGGGATCGAGGCGCGTCGCGTCTTCTGCCTGGGTCAGCGCTCCGGCGAGATCGCCCTGGAGCAGGCGCGCGTAGGCCAGGTTCGAGTGCAGCGCTGCGCGGCTCGCGTCGAGGGCCACGGCGCGCTGGAGCTCGTGCACGGCCTGATCGAGGAAGCCGCCGGAGAGGTAGGC
>JALYWZ010000097.1 GCA_030852505.1 Myxococcota bacterium
CTGCGAGCGGCGATGACCTGACGCGGCTGAAGGGGATCGGCCCCGGGCTCGAGAAGGCGCTGCGCGGCGCCGGTGTCACCAGCCTTTCGCAGATCGCCGCCTGGACCGAGGACGACATCCGCGCGATTGCGCCGGTGCTGCGGGCGCGGCCCGAGCGCATTCAGCGAGAAGACTGGGTGGGCAACGCGCGCCGGCTGCTTCAAGGTAGCTGATGCGCATCGCGCTGATCTATCCGCCGCCCTGGAAAATCCCGCTCAAGGGTGAACCGGCGGACTTCGGCGCGGACGGACCGCCCGCCGAGTTCCGCGAAGGCGATCTCGACGCGGACTTCTTCCAGACGCCGTACGGGCTGTTCTCACTCGGCGCCCAGGCGTTGCGCGCGGGCCACCAGGTGAAGGTTTTGAACCTGTCGAACTTCGGCTGGGCCGCGGCGGAAGAGGTGCTCCGCAAGCTCGACGCCGACCTCTACGGCATGTCCTGCTGGACCGCGAACCGCCGGGGCGTCGCGCTGGTGGCGAACGCGATCAAGCGCCACCACCCGAACCGCCCCGTGATCATCGGCGGCCCGCACGCCACGCCGCTGCCGCGCGAGATGCTCGCACACCACCGGGACATCGACGTGGTCTGCACGGGCGAGAGCGATCACACGTTCCTCGAAATCGCCGAGCGCATCGAGCGCGGTCAGTCCATCACCGATGTGCCCGGCACGGTGTACCGCTCGGCGAGCGGGCTCGTAACGGCTCCACCGCGCGACTCGATCCGCGACCTGGATACGCTCGAATCGCCGCACCGCTACTTCGATACGCACATCTTGATGACGTCGCGCGGCTGCCCGTGGGCGTGCACGTTCTGCGGCGCCGAGACCAGCTGGGGTAGGGGCTTCCGCGGCCACTCCGTGCCCTACGTGCTCGACGCGCTGGAAGCCGCGCTGCCGCGCTACCGCGTCAAGATGGTGCAGGTGAAGGACGACACCTTCACCACCAACAAGAAGCGCGTGATCGAGCTGTGCCGCGGCATCCGCGAGCGCAAGCTGAACTTCTTGTGGAGCTGCGACACGCGCGTCGACGTGTTGAGCGAAGAGCTCTTGTACGAGATGCGCCTGGCCGGTTGCCAGCGACTGAGCCTCGGCGTCGAGTCGGGCTCGCAGACGATCCTCGACGCGATCCACAAGAAGATCACCAAGGACGAGATCCTCCAGGCCGTCGAGATGGCCAAGAAGTACGGCGTCCACGTGCGCTTCTACATGATGCTCGGCAACCGCGGCGAAACGGTGCAGACCTTCCGCGAGACGCTCGACTTTTTGCGCGAAGCGAAGCCCCATCAGTACATCTTCTCGTGCCTGTCGATTTATCCCGGCACGCACGACTTCCAGGACGCGGAGGCCGCGGGCCGCCTCGATCGCTCCGTCTATTTCGAGGGTGATTTCCAGGAGCTCAAGGTGCCGTACGACGCGTCCGAAGACGTGACGCGCGTGCTCGGCGACTGGTTTTCCCAGAACCACGGGCTGCGCGAGAACTACGTCGAGGACTCCAACGAGGCGCGCGCGGTGCTCGGGCGGCTCGGCGAGCACCACGCCGCGCACCTCGACGTCGGTGGCGCGCACTTCCGCGAGGGCGCGCTCGAGCCTGCGGAATTTCACGTGCGCCGGGCGCTGGAGCTCGGTCATCCGACGCCCGGGCTCGCCTACAACTATCTGGCGCTGATCGCCCAGGCCCGCGGTGATCTCGAGGGCATGAAGGCGCACTTTCTGACCGCCGCGCGCACCGATCCGCAGCATCAGGTGCTGATTGCCAACGTCGAGGCCGCGCGTGGCTGGTTCGCGCAGCGCGGCCCCGAGCGCAACCTGCCGCTCGAGCTCGTGGGGCGACACGATTTCCGCCTGTTCGAGCGCACCCAGCAGCCGACGTTGCCCGGCCCGCTCGCCGACGACTTCCATCACTGGGAAGCGCCGGGCGTCCCGAGCCCGGATGCCGAAGCCGGTGCGGGCGCGAGCATGCGCATCGACATCAGCAACGAGTCGCTGCCGTTCGGGCAGAAGCGCCTGCCGGTGGTGTAGGCTTCCGGCCATGAGCCTCTACCAACTCGAAGTCCGATCGCTCGAGGGACAGCCCGTACCGCTTTCGACGTTCCAGGGGCGCGTCACGCTGCTCGTGAACGTGGCCAGCGCCTGCGGCTTCACGCCGCAATACGAGGGCCTCGAGCGGCTGCACCAGAAATACGCGAGCCGCGGCTTCTCCGTGCTCGGCTTTCCGAGCAACGACTTCGGCAAGCAGGAGCCGGGGACGCCCGAGCAGATCCGCGATTTTTGCACGACCAAGTTCCACGTGACCTTCCCGATGTTCGAGAAGGTCCAGACCAAGGCCGGCGCCGGCCAGTCGCCGGTTTACGCGGCGATCGCCAAGTCTGCGGTCGAGCTCCCGAAGTGGAACTTCGGAAAGTATCTGCTCGACCGCAACGGCAACGTGATCCGCTCCTTCGCGTCCGACGTGAAGCCCGAGGATCCGGAGCTGGTGCGCGCGATCGAGCACGCCCTCGGCCCGTCGTGATCCTGCACTCTCGATGCTGCCACTCGACCCCCTGCACGAGCTCGCGATCGCGGCGTCGAGCTGGTTTCTGATCCATCCACTGGTGGCGGGCTCGGCCCTGCGGGGGAAGCTGGTCGCTCGCCTGGGTGAGCGTGGCTTTCAGGTGTTCTTTGCGCTGCTCTCGCTCGCGAGCATCAGCTGGCTGTGCGCGGCCTATTCCCGAGCGCCGTGCGCGCCGCTGTGGCAGACGCCCGCCTTCGCTTACTGGCTGCCGGTTGCGATCCTTCCGTTCGCGTTCGTGCTGGCAGCCGGCGCGTATACCGTGCCGAACCCGACCTCCGCCGGGCAAGAGGCCGCGCTCGGCCGCAGCGAGCCGCGCGGCGTGCTGCGGATCACGCGCCACCCGTTCTTGATCGGCGTCGCGCTCTGGTCCGGGCTGCACTTCGCGATCAACGGCAACGTGGCCTCGGCCTGGTTCTTCGGCAGCTTTTTCCTGACGGCCACGCGCGGCGCGCTCGACATCGACCGCAAGCGCGCGGCGCACGATCCGGAAGCCTTCGCGCGCTACCGGGCGCAAACTTCGGTCTTTCCGTTCGCCGCCATCCTCGGTGGGCGAAACCGGCTGGTGCTGCGCGAGCTCTGGCTACCGCTCGGGCTCGGCGCGCTCCTGACCGCGCTGGTCCTCACCTTTCACGAGACCTGGTTTTACGTGAGCCCGATCCCGCGCTGACGCTCAGGATGGGTCGGGGTGCCGTACGTCCTGGCCGTTGACCATGAAAACCACCATTTCGGCGATGTTCGTGGCGTGGTCGCCGATCCGCTCGATGTATTTTCCGACCGACAGCAGGCGGGTCGAGCGCGTCACCAGCTTCGGGTCCGCCATCATCTGACTCATCAGCTGCGGGAACAGCTGCGCGTAGTAGGCGTCCACCACGCCGTCCCGCTCGATCACGTCGCGCGCTTGCACGGCGTTGTGATCGACGAACGAATCCAGCGCGTCGTGCACCATGCCCTGGGCGATCGCGGCCACGACCGGGATCGGCGTGTCGTCGGCGGGCCAGGGCTCGCTCGAGAGCTCCACGACCCGCTCGCAGACGTTCACGCACAGATCGGCGATGCGCTCCAAATCGGTCACCAGCTTGAGCGTGGTGGTGATGAAGCGCAGATCCGAAGCCACGGGCTGGCGGCGCGCCAGGATTTGCAAGCACAGCTCGTCGATGTCGATTTCGAGCTGATCGATCTGCCGGTCGAGCGGGATCGTGTTCTGTGCGGTGCGCAGATCGCGCTCGGTGAACGAGCGAAACGCGAGCGTCAGCATCTCTTCCACGCGCGCCCCCATCAGCAGCACGCGCTCGCGCAGGGTCTCGAGCTCGCTTTCGAATTCGCGGTCGGTGTGTCGGCGGTCGAGCATGAGTCGAAGAGCTCCCCCGGGTGGAGGGCAGAGCACGCGCCAGTCTAGCGAGCTAGCTGCTCGTCACCACCAGGTACACGGCGAGCGACAGCCCGAGCGCGGCGATCACCCCGGCCAGCGACAGGCTCAGCCAGGGGCCGTAGGAGATGCGCGGCCTCTCGTCGGGGCGGAGCTTCTTCAAGAATTCCCGAAACTGGGCGGCCGCGAGGGCGGTGAAGACGGCGCCCGACACCACCAGCCCGGAGCCGATCACCGCCGACAGCCCGTGCGTCGGCGCGTGGGGTGAGGCGATGAGCCGCAGGAACAAGCCGAAGCGGGCCACCACGAAGCCGAGGCCGATCACGGCCACGCCGGTGCGCACCCAGGCGAGCAGCGTGCGCTCGGCGGCAAAGTAAACGCGCGGATCGTCGTTGTCGTTCATCGTCGCAGGAACGGCGGCAATATCGCACCTTGAGCGCGTGGCTGTCCAATGGCGGGCTGGGCTTAAGCGCCCGCCCGAGGAGCCGTTTCAAGGATCGCGGAGCAGCGCTCCCGAAACTGCGGATGGCTGAAGTTTCACGTGGTCTAGCTTCAACGCCCTCGAGGCGCAGCGGTGTCGAGCCCCAGGTCCTGGCGGCTCGCTTGTCGGCCTTGTTTGCCTCGAGCGATTACCGCCCGCCGGTTCTGCCTTCGGTCGCGATGGAGCTCGTGTCGATCGCGCGACAGCCGGACGTGCCGATCCCGACCGTGGTCAAGCTGCTGAAGAACGAGCAGATGCTGACCGCGCGGCTGCTCACGCTCTCGCAGTCGACGCTTTACGGTCGAAGCTACGGTCCGACGCTGACGCTCGGTCAGGTGATCTTGCGCCTCGGGCTCAAGCGCGTCGCCGACATCTTCGTCCAGGCTTCGATGGAAGTGCGCATGTTCCGCGCGCGCGGCTTCGAGCAGCCGATGAATCGACTGCGCCGCCACAGCGCCGCCACGGCGGAGATGGCGCGCATCGTCTGCCAGCGCCTGTCGCTCGACGACGATCACGCCTTCTTGTGCGGCCTGCTCCACGACGTCGGGCTCGCTGCCGCGATCATCGCGATCAGCGAGGGCGCCTCGGGTGAAGCCGTCGATTTCGGCAACGCCTGGCCCGCCATCTTCGACGTTCACGAGGCCGCCGGGCGAAGGCTCGCCGAGATCTGGAAACTACCGACGGAGCTCGGGATGGTGATCGGCAGCCACCACGGCTCTCGGCCGTTTCCGAGCGATACTGCCGCCGCCGTCGCTCTCGCCGACCTACTCGTGAGCGAGCAGGGCGCGGAAATGGAGTCCGAGTGCGACCCCGCAGCGCTGAGCGCTGCTGCAGCACGGCTGCACCTCGACGCGGATTCCCTCACCCAGCTGCGGCAGGACGCGGCCCGGGTTGCTTCGACGCTGACCTGATCGGCGTGTAGCGGCGTACGCGGTCGGCGGAGCCGTGCAGTTCCGGACTCTTGCTCGCCGGCCCGACGTTCCGATTGACTTCGGGCGGCTTCCCTGGGCTTTATTGCGGCCCCATGGGCAAGCTGAGCGACTACGTCGTTTTCCTCGATTCGAAACTGGCAGAGAAGTACGCGAACGATCGGATTCCGATCGACACCTTGTGGGAGGCGTACTTCGACGGCGCCGTCGATATCCCGGGTGACATCTATCGTTTGCTCGAGGATCGCCACGCCGTCGTCAAGCACCCCTTCACGCGCGAGCACGTGAAGTACTTCGTCACCAAGTTCGTGCCGGAGCTCGTGATTCACTCGCGTCAGATCGACGAGAAGCTCGTGCGCTGGCACTACGATCGCGGCGACGACTTCTTCGCGGCCTTCCTCGGCCCGCGCATGGTCTACACGTCCGGCTTCTTCACCAACAAGGATCAGTCGGTGGAGCAGGCCCAGGACCAGAAGCTCGATCTGGTGTGCCAGAAGCTGATGCTGCAGCCCGGCGAGCGCCTGCTCGACATCGGCTGCGGCTGGGGCACCCTGGCCATGCACGCGGCCAAGCACTACGGCGTTTACTCGACGGGCGTCACGCTCAGCGAGAACCAGGCAGCGTTCGCCAACAAGCGCATCCAGGCCAACGGACTGACCGACAAGGTCAAGATCCTGTGCATGGACTACCGCGAGATCCCCAAGGCCAAGTACGACAAGATCTCGAACCTCGAGATGGTCGAGCACGTCGGGATCAAGAACCTGACTCCGTTCTACTCGCAGGTCTACGACTTGCTCGAGGACAACGGGTTGTTCCTCATGCAGTGGACGGGCCTGCGTCGCAAGAGCGCGCAGGAAGACCTGGTTTGGGGCCTGTTCATGGCCAAATACGTGTTCGCCGGCGCCGACGCGTCGCTCCCGCTCGCCCCGATGATGGGCTACATGGAGAAGACGAACTGGGAGATCCACTCCGTCGAGAACATTTCCTATCACTACTGCGTGACGATCCGGAAATGGCACGACAACTGGATGCAGAACAAGGAAGAGATCGTCAAAGCCTACGGCGAGCGCTGGTACCGCATCTGGCACGTGTTCCTGGCCTGGGCGACCACGATCGCGGCGCAGGGCACGGCGGCGTGCTTCCAGGTCCTCGCGCACAAGAACCTGAACCAGTTCGACCGCTCGCGCTGGGTCGGCAAGGCGAGCCTCGGCGAGCAAGGCCGCATCGCGGTCCCCGGTCGTCGCCCCGACTGGCGCGACGACGGCACGCCCGAGCGCGACGCTCCGCAGATCCAGCCCTCGCTCCAGCACTGAGAAAGCACGAGCGGAATAGCCGCCCGGCTGGGTTACCCGCCGGGCGGTTTTTCTTTTGCGGTGCTCCCCGAGTCGAGCGACAGCAGCTGGAGCGTGGCCAGCACCACGCGCTCGCTCGGCTGCGACTGCGCGATGATGCTGCGCACCTGTCGGAAATAGGCGCGGTACAGGTCCTCGATCTTGCGCAGATCCTCGGCCGAGACGGCGAACACGTTGTACGAGAAGACGCCCTCGCCGTGCGCCGCGAGCCGCGACACCGCGAGCTCCGTCCACCAGCGCTTGACGCGGTTTTCGGCGGCTGGCTCGCGGCGCGTGTCGACGGCCATCACCTCGCGCAGGCGCAGCTTGCCCTCGCTCTCGTAGACTTGCCCGGTGCGCGCGAGCAGCTCGAGACACTCGCTTTCGTGCTCGACCGAGATGCCGATACGGCGCGCAATCCAGCCCGGCACGTGACGCTCGAGGCGCGTGTAGTCGCTGAGCTCGAGCGCGCGCAACACCGCTTGCGTCCACGGCACGTCGTAGGCAGCGCGGCGCGCCGCTTCGAGCTCTTGCCAGCTCTGCGCGACCGACGGCAGCCCGCGCGGATCGGTGAACGCCGCCAAAAAATCCAGCAGCCGCAGCGAGGTCTTGTCGATCAACAGCAAGAACTCGGGCAGCTTCGGCTCGGCGTCGCCGTTCAGCCAGCGCGCCACGGCGAAGCGGCTCTTACCGGCGGCGCGCGCCAGATCGACGACCGACGTGCGGCCGCGCAGCTCGTCGAGCAACGCCGAAGCGCCGGCCGGGCTCACGACATCGACGCGCTCCGCGAAGGCGGGCTTCTGCCGGTTGAACTCCGTGAGCGCGCGGATCACGTCCACGCCGCACGCGCGCGCCAGCCGCAACGTGTCCGCGGCCGTCGGGAAGTTGCGCCCGGATTCCCAGGCGTAGGCCACGTTCGTGCTGTAGCCGAGGCGCCGGCTGAGCGCGGCCTGGGAACGGCGTCCCCGCAGCGCTCTCACGAATTCTCGGGAAATTTGCGGGTAGTCCATTGCCCTATCATGCTAATTTGCACATCCAGGCGTGGATCGCCCAGAGGAAATGTGCGAATCAGCACTGGTCAAGCGGGGCCCGACACTGCATCCTCAGATTCGAGATGAGTGTGGCGCCGATCCTCCGTGCCTTCGCGACGAGCCGCTGGCTCGCCCCGCTGCTGCTCGCCGGTTGCCTCGGCGGCCAGACGGGCACGGAAGGCATCGTCGAGAATCCCCGGGAGGGTGGCGTGGGTTCGCCGACCAACGGCGAGGACGCTGCCTGTGAAGAGACGGAGCAAGAGGTCGCCGCCGACGACGCTTCGCTCGGCTTCGCGTTCGACGGCGTCATGGGCTTCGTGGTCGGTGAGCACGACACCGACCTCGCCTGGAGCGAGGCTCCTCAGAACGTCAGCTTCGGACCGGAAACGGGGACCGGCTCGCTCACGATCGGCATCGACTGGTCGGGCAAGGTGAAGCGCATCCACTCCGTGCCGCGTCAGGACAGCGGCGGCGCAGGGCCGGGGATCGCGATCGGTTGTCCTCCCGATCGTCTCGCAGCCGACGTGACGTTGCGCTTGAACAGCGGGGGCGGAGCGCTCGCCGAGTCAGTGCCGGCGCGGGTGTTCGCGGCGAGCGCCGAGCGCGCCGTGCTGAGCGCGTCGATCCCGATCGAGCAGGTGAGCGGCGCGTTCGGCGTCACGCTCGCGCCAGGCGCGCTGACTCGGGCGCTGGTGATCCGTGCCGCGTTCACGGAGCTCGGTCTGGCGGGCGAGCTGAGCGGCAGCATCGAGGCCCAAGGCAACGGGAGCGCGAGCGTGCGCGGCGTGAACTACGCGGTTTTCCCAGCGGAAAATCCCTGCGAAAGGAGCTCCTTGCAGGTGCCGGTGCCGCTCACGGCGCCTGGCGCCGCGGAGCTCTCGGGCTTCCTCGCCGCGCTCCGCAGCGAGCCACGCCCGCTGACCTGGCGCTCGGGCCCGACCACGACCATCGGCTTCGAGGTCGCGCCGGTGGGGGTCGCGTGTCAGGCCGGCGACGACGGCACGGGATCTGGAGCCGGGCTGTCGCTGCCGCTCGCGCTTGCCTTGCAAACGGCCGACGGGCGCATCGACACGATGCTCGCGGGCAGCGTGACCAGCAACACCAGCGGCATCTCGCTGCGCGCGGGACGCAGCTGTGAGGGAGCGAGCGTGGAGGACCAGCTCGAGAGCTGCGGCCTCGAAGACTTCGAGATTGGCGCTCGTCGAGACTTGTCGCTTTCGCTGACGGCGATGCCTGCCATGGGCGGAGGCTTGCGCGGCAGCATCGACCTCTTCGGGATCCCGCTCACGGATTGCCAGCCGACGTCGATGTCGGCATGCGGCAGCCCGGGGCCGGTGAGCATCGATGCCGGGGTTTTCTAGGGCAATCGGGGTTCTTGGGTAGCTACTTCGAACAAAAAGGGAACGATGGGAATCATGGGCATGCACAATCAGGCGGATCGGTTGAAATTCGGGCGGACGTCGGCGCTCGCGGGGCTGTTCTGGCTCTCGGCGGTCGGTAGCGCTCTGGCGGCGGAGCCGTGTGGCGACGCGAGCTGTCCCAAAGGCTACGCCTGCGAAGAGGTGCAGGCGGGCTGCCCTGCCATCGCATGCGCGCCGGGCAGCGATTGTCCGCCCTGCGCGGGGACGACGCTGGCGTGCGTGGCCGAGCCCTGCGACAGCGACAGCGATTGCGAAACGGACATGGTCTGCCTGAAGCAGACCCGCGAGGAGTGCTCGGGCGAGGCCGCGCCGGCCTGTCCCCCGGGCGCCACCTGCGATGCGCCGGAGCCCAAGCCGCCCGTGTGCAATACCGTGAGCACGAGTCAGTGCGTTCCGCGCTGGTCGCTGCCGTGTTCCACGGACGCGGGTTGCGGCGAAGGCTTCTCGTGTGTGGAGCAAGAGAGCTGCAGCTGCTCGGGCAGCGCCGGCGGCGGGAGCAGCGGAAGCGGCGGGGCGTCCAGCGGCGGAGCCACGCCGCCGTCTCCTGGCAAAGATCCGGTGCCTCCTTCGGACCCCGACGACTCCGGGGCGGAAGATCGAGCTCCCCAGCCGGAGCCGGCCCCGTCGGACCCACCCGGCTTCGCGGCGCCGGCACCCCTTCCGCCCGACTGCGTGTGCGAGCCGAGCGGCAAGAAGGCCTGCGTGGCGGAGAAGGTGGCGTGCGATGCGGACTCCGACTGTCCGAGCGGCTGGAGCTGCGCCGATAACCCCGAGGGCGTGTGCTGGTCGGGTCCGAACGGCGACATGGGTTGCAGCCCGGGCGATCCGCCGAAGCTGTGCATGCCGCCGTACGTGAACCTCGGCGGGGGTTACCCGACGCGCGGCGAAGATTCGAACGGCTCGGGGTCACCTGGTACCCCGACGTCCCCGGGCGACGTTGCGAGCGGGCCCAACCCGAGCCCGGCGCCGCCCGGATTCGAGGGAGAAAGCGAGACCGCTTCCGACGCGGATGCCGGGAGCGAGAGCGGTTGCAGCGTCGCCCTGGGACCGACCCCCGGCTCCGGCGCTTCGGGCC
>JALYWZ010000589.1 GCA_030852505.1 Myxococcota bacterium
GCTACTGGCGGAGCGGCCCCCATGGGCGGCGGCGGAGCCAACGGCGGCGGCGCAGCCAGCGACAACGGAGGAACCACGTCGTCGAACGGCGGCGGCGGAAGCGGCGGCGCAATGGCAATGGCCGGCGGCGCGGGCAAGATGTGAGAGGCCCCCCGCGCGCGGGATGCGCGTGAGAGGGAGACGAAGCGCGACGAGGAAACTCGCCGCGCTTTCGTGTTTCTGGGGGGCGCCGGGCGGGCGCGTCCCGGGCTCTCGATGCGGCTCAGTGCGTGACGACGGCCAGGGTCTGGGCGCCGGCGCCGCGGGCGACGTCCATCAGCTTCACGACCTCGCCGTACGGCGCTTCGTCCTCGGCCTTGAAGAACACGACCTTCTGGCGGGCGCTCTTCAAGCGCTCCGTCAGCTTTTCGGCGAGCGCTTCGACGGCCACCGGCTCGGTGTTCACGCTGAGCTCACGCTTGGCGGTGTATTCGACGACGATCGTGGATTCGCTGACCGTGGGGGCCGCGTCCTCGCTCTTCTTCGGCACGTTCGCGGTCAGGTGCTTCAGCATCGACGGAGTGAGCACCATGAAGATGATCAGCAGCACCAGCACGACGTCGATCAACGGAGTGACGTTGATTTCGGAAGCGACCCCGCGCTTCTTCTTCCCGACATCCATCGCCACGGCTAGCTCCCTCCGCCGAGCTTTTGCAGCTCTTCCGTGCCGAGCACGACGTCCGAGATGTCGGAGGCCTGGAGCACCTGCATCGCCTCGCGCACGGTCCCGAAGGGCGCGCGTGCGTCACCCTTCACGAAGATGGTCTTCTCCGGGAAGCGCCGGCGCTCGTTCTTGATCGCCGCCGACAGATCCTCGATGCGGTTCACGCGCGTCGTGCCCACGTAGTAGCGCTTGTCCTGCGTCACCGAGACGATGATGTCCTTGCCGTCGTCGGGCTTGCGCTGGTGGTGCGCGGTCTTCGGTAGATCGACCGCGACACCGCTCGCGATCATCGGCGTCACGACCATGAAGATGATGAGCAGCACCAGCACCACGTCGACCAGCGGCGTGACGTTGATGTCGGACTTGACCCCGGGGAGCGCCTTCTCCTCGTGGTCGTCCGCAAATACTTGGCGCAGCGCGCGCAAGCGCGCCATGCGCCGCGCTGCTTCTCCGTTCATGCCGCACCCTGCACGGTCGCCGCGCGACCGACGCGGCTCCCGTGCATCAGCCGGTCAGAGAGCTCGCCGCTCGCGTCCTCCATCAGAGTGCCCAGCTCTTCGACGCGGTTGGTGAAGAAGTTGTAAAACCACACCGACACGATCGCGACCGCGAGGCCGACGGCGGTGGTGAGCAAGGCTTCGGCGATACCGGCGGATACCGTGGCGAGACCGCCGCCGCCGCCCTTGGACGGATCGGCCATCTGCTCGAAGGCCGTGATGATGCCGAACACCGTGCCGAACAGCCCGACGAACGGCGCCGAGGAGGCGATCGTCGCCAGCACCGGCAGGCCGCGCTGCAGCCCGGCGAGCTCCCGCTTGCGCGCGCGCTCCATGCTGCGCCCCACGCCGTGGAGCAGGAGCTCCATCTCGATCGTGTCGCTCGCGGCCGGGCCCAGCTGGTAAAGCCCGGTCTGAAACTCGGAGAGGCCCGTGCCGATCACGCGCGCGAGCGGCGCCTCCTTGTACATCTCGCCGAGCGACGCGGCTTGCTCGAGGTTCGCCTGCGCGCCGATCAACGGTTGCAGCGCCGCGAGGTAACCCATCGAGCCCTTCCGCCCCTTGCCGAACAGGATCAGGCGGTCGATGGCGATCCAGATCGCGAATCCGGACATGCCGAGCAGGATGATCACGACGAGCTTCGCGACCAACCCCATCTGGGACCAAAGGCCGAGTAGTGAAAAATCCATGTTCGAGTTCTCTCAGGTCGTGAATAGGGACGGTGGCGAAACGGGCGCTAGTTGCGCTCGTCGTGAACGTAAACGGGGTTCCAGCAGAACTTCATGGCCACGCCGTTCTCGACGAACGGCCGGTACTTCCACGAGCCGACGGCTCGCTTCATCAAGTTGTCGATGGTCGGGTTGCCGGAGCTGCGCGTGAGCTTGAGGCCCATCGTGGCGCCCTGCTCGTTCACGCAAACCATGAAGGCGGCGACGAACTTCATGCCCTGCAGCGCGCGCGGCGGGTTCATGCGGTACGGCGGGACCTGCGTGTTCACGGCCAGCTGCTTTCGACCCTGGACGCTACTGAGCTGCTTCGGTCCGCTCGGCTTCGGAGGAGCCGGAGGCGGCTGATTGCCCACGACACCGCCGACGACACCGCCGGCCACGCCGCCCTCGACGCCGCCCTCTTCACCCTGGTCGTCACCCGAGTCGGCGGCTTCTTCCTTCTTCTCTTCGACCTTCTGGGTCTCGGTCGGTTGGACGAGCTGCTTTGGATCCGGGCGCGGCTTGGTCTGCTGGGTGTTGCTGCTGGTCTTCTTCTTGGGCGGCGGAGGCGGGGGCGGGGGAGGCGGCAGCTCTGCCGCCAGAGTCACCTGGATTGCCGGAAGCGGCAGCTCTTCCACGTTCCAGATGGAGTGGATGCCGCCGGCGATCAGCGCGAGCACGTGCAGCCCGATCGAGACGATCAGCGCGATTCGGCGCCACTTCGAGGGCCGTGCATCCGCCTGCTTGAGGAGCGCTTCGAATGCCATGGCTCAGAGCGCAGCCGAAGCGGGGGGCGCGGGTGCCGGCGCCGCGGGCGGGGTGTGACCTTCCATCGCCTTCTTGCGCCAGACCTCGGCGGCGTCGATGGCTTTTTGCCACTCTTGCGGCTTGTCGAAGTAAGCGAACGACTTCTGCCGGTAGAGCAGGTTCATGTACGTCATCGCTTCGCGGTAAGTCGGACGGATGGCGAGCGCCTTCTCGAGGAACGAGATGCCGCGATCGGCGAGCGCGATGCGCTGAGCGCCGTAGATGTCGCCGACGTTGAAGGCGGGCGCCTGCTTCTCGGGCTTCGGCGGCTCGGGCTCCGCCTTCTTCTTGCCCCGGCCCTTGCGCTTCGGCTCCGGCGCGACGGCTTCCACCCGCGGATCGTAGGCGCTCTTGTCGGCGCCCCCGCCGAGCGTGAACAGCCGCGTCCAGATGAACGCGCCGACTGCGTACTGCGCTTCGGCGTCTTTGCTCTCCACGTCCGCGCGGCGGATGATCGTCTCGAGCGCGGCGTTCCACTTGTCCCAGCGCGTGTAGACCTGGATCAGCCCGTTCAGCGCGCCGATATCGTTCGGCTTTTCGGCGAGCTGCTTCTTGTAGCGGGTCTCGAGCTCCTGGTAGCGATCCGCGTCGAACAGCGTCTGCACGTAGAGCTGGTCGGCGCGCGCGTCCTCCGGGCTCAGCTTGGCGAGGCGCTCGAAGGCGCGGAGCGCGCAGTCTGCCGCCTTGTCGTTCTCTTTGGTCTTGGCTCCGGGCAGCAGCATTTGCCGGCACGCGAGACCCTTGTTCAGCGCGACCACGGCCAGGTCCGGGTACAACTCCTCGGACTGCGCGTACTTCTCGACCGCTGCGGCGTATTCCCCCTCGCGGTAAAGAGCGTTGCCATCGCGCGCCACCTTCCGGGCTCGCACCTCGGCACAGCCGCAGGCGACCAGAAGAGTCAGCACCAAGATCGCCTTCATCGACAAGAGCGCAGGGACGCCGAGACGCAGGGCGGCCTGTCACACATGAAGGCGCCGGTTTCGGGGTGCCTTGAATACACAAAGTCAAAGGTCGGGTGCAAGGCTAGCTTTCGAGAAGTCTCGTGCGTTTGCGCGGATGGTGTCCGTTTCTGTTCGCACTACCGAGCGGGAGGCTCTGCTTCTGAAGTTTCGGCGCGCTCGTTTCGTCCAAGCCTCCGCGGCCTTGCAGTACTCGCGAGCGAGCTCGGAGACCGCGCGTTGCCGATGACCCGAGGGCGCCCCATGATTTGCGCGATGTCCTGGCTCAGCTTCCTGGTAGAGCGGCATTTTCCATCCCTGGCCGGACACGGCCTGCGGCGCCTGCTCGCGTTTGCGCTGCTGGCCGGCGCCTGGGTTTCCGCAGCCCCGGCCTGGGCTCAAGCTCCGGGCGCGCCGCCCGCGCCGTCCTCGCC
>JALYWZ010000590.1 GCA_030852505.1 Myxococcota bacterium
CGGCAGCAGCGGCCTCGTTCAGGGTTCTGCGCTGGTGGGCATGGCCGCCATGACGGCAGCGACGACGCACGCGCCCGTGATGGCCGCCGTCATGGTGTTCGAGCTGTCCGGCGACTACGCGATCGTGCTGCCGCTGCTGATCGCAACGGCCACTGCGACGCTGCTGGCGAGGAAGCTTCGAGCGGACTCCATTTACGGCGAAGAGCTGCGCCGACATGGAAAGGCGTGGGACATTACCATCCACGGTCGGCGCATGCGCGCCGCGCCGACGTCAGACCTCCAGCGGCCCGTCGAGGGGCCTCATCGAAAGCCGTAGGAGCATCGCTACGCTCAGGAGGAACAGGATCGCGAACCCCCACTGGTGGGCGTCAGCGCCGCAAATCGCGGGTTGGCGGCGGCACCTGTCCTTCTGGACAAGAAGTCGAGGGCGAAACGCGCCGGAGGGTAGGTCACGCCAGCAAGACAGACGTAGGACCCGGCTTTCAGGCGCCGCTTCCACAAGGCGGCGAAAACGACCACGAGGACCAGCAGCAGGAGCAACTCGAGCAACCCGAGGTCGTAGCGGGGGACTGCGCCGTGCAGGACACCGAACCCGACCGACCGCGGCAAAGCGGACGCGGGATAGGCGACGGCCAGCAGCGATTCCGCAGGGGCACGCGTCCCGGGGCGATCGTGAACGAGCGCGGCACCTGCGCGGTTGAACGCCCATGCGACCGGAAACACCGACAGCGCGATATCCGAGAGCGGGAGGATAGGCTCGGCTCGGGGGCGTCGCACGAACCAGTAGCCCTCGAGTTTGCTGATTTCCGAGAAGCGGAGCCAATCGGTCATCTCGAAGCGGTGTGTCCGCCAGAGCATCGCGGCGAAGAGTGCTCCGAAGAACCCTCCGACGGAACGCCAACCATCCCAGACCTGCATCAATTGCCACGGGCGCTTCCAAAAAACGTGGCCGTCGTAAAACTGCGCGAACTCGTCGAGGTGATAGCCCAATACGTGGGCGATATGGCCTCCGATCAGCGCGCCTACCAGCAGCCACAGAGTGAACGAATTGAGCCGTCCGAGGTCGACACCAGCTCGGCGAGCGCGGCGGCGCGAGAGCAGGATCGCGAATAGCAGCCCCGCGCCGGAAAGGAGCGCTTGTGCGTCCAAGGTGACGCCTTCCAGCGAGAGCGCCGGCACCTGCAGGTACGGGATCATCGCGAATGCCTCGCCGGGAACGGCATGCTTCGATCGTCTAGCCGAGCGGTGGGGGAACCTAGAGCTTCAGTTGTCGGCCGACGTGCAGAGCACCGTGTGCCCATCGATCTGCGACTCTGCCGTTTTCTCGGTCGGGGTGAGAGGATTTGGAGGAGCGTTACCCAAAACCGCAGCAGATCCGCGCGACGAGCGTCTTTCCTGCGGGAACGTGCATCTGGGTCCGCCCCTCGACGAGACATGAAGGGACACGAAACGACGCTGGAGTTGGTAATAGGTTGGCAACGAAGGATCGCGAGCTTCCGCATCGGACCCGGGTCTTCCGCTAGGCGCCAGACGCGACCGAGAGTCCGGCGAGGTAGTCCTGTTTCTTGCGCTCGGCGTCAGCTTGGAGCTCCGGCGGCAGATGGCTCACGTCGGGGAAGTGGTGCTGCCACGGCTGCGGGTGGCCGTTGCGCAGGTAGTAGAGCCCGCCGCAGCCGTAATCGCGGTAGAACTCGTCGATCAGCTCGACGGTCGGAGGGGCGACGAACTGCTGCGCGGCGTACGACACGAAGGCGTCGCTCTTGCCGACGTTCACGACCATGTCTTGCTTAAAGAGTGGGGTTCGCCTTTCTCGAAGGAGCTTCGTGTCGAGGTACCAAAATCCGATGACCTGATCCTCGTGGCGTGGCTCAGTCGGCGGGAGATACGAAATGATCAGCCCGTTCAGAAGGACGAAGCGAGGGTTCGCGAGCTTCAAGGAGCGCTCGAACTCGGGATGTGCGTCCATAAAGGCGCAAAGCTCGTCGCTGAAGGGGAATCGGTGCGCCGGGTAGCGCGTGCGCGCTGTCGTCATGGCGGAGCGAAGTGTGACATCCTCGCCGGCGGGCGCCCACGCCGGGCACGTGCAGGTTGCCGAAAGTTGTGCCCCGCGATCGCCGAGGCGACCCCGGTAGGGAAAAGTCGCACAAACGTTCGGTAGGCATGTCAGACGCGGTGGTTCGGGCATGTACGGTTCCGAGTGATGGCCGACCTTTCTCTCTCCGACCGGCTTCGCGCGCGCATGATCGCGCTCGGACTCCCCGATCTGGTCGGCGGCATGGCGGCGTTCGACGCCGGAATGCTCGACCTTACCTGCGGCCTGATGACCGTTGCAGCCGAGCTCGTGACGGCGGAGCACCAGGGCGTGGACCTGGCTGATGCCGTCCTCGACCCCGTGCGCTTCCCTCACACCGCGCAGATGCACGGCGTGATCAGCGACACGCTGGACGCAAACGTGCCGGCGGAGCTTGAAGGTTGGGCGTGGAAGGTTGCCCGCGCCGGTCCCCCGCCGGACGCGAGCGAGATTGGCCGCGCCATTGCCGCGCTTGCGGTCGCTGCAGCCAATCCGTTTCACCGGGCGCTCGGGCACTTCGCGCTCTTCGAGATCCTCTGTGTGCAGCATCGATTGAACCTGCGCCGAGGTCGCATACGCCTCGAAACGCTAGACGGCAGACGAACCGACGTTGAGGTGCTCGCATGCCAAGAGGTAGAGGCGGCATGTTGTCTCGCCTCGTCCGGGCCCGATCTCTTGTCGGTTGACGATCCCCTGACGCTCATCGAAAAGCTGGCGTTGGCAGCGTTCGCCCGGCACGTCGACGTTCTGCGCGACGAGCTGACGACGGTGTCGAAGGATGTGCATGAGCAACTCAAACGCCGAGAGCGCATCCTTGAGGCAGCAGAGCGCGCGGACGCGGCCGACGCAATCCTCATCCTGAATGAGACTGCGGAGGAATTCGGCGAGGAGCGGCTGTCTGCGGAGCAGCTCCGTCGGCTCCATCCGCTGCTTTGGGACTCTGAAGACGCGCTATACAAGCGCGTCGAGCGGCTCCCCAAGAACGTCAACCGATGCGGCGCGCGCAAGGGCCGCTCGTTCGGAGACCTGATGGTCGCAATCATGAAGGAGATCGATCCGTGAGTACGCATCGAGTTTCAAGCTGGCCAGAGATGACCCGCGTGCTTCGGCAATACGAGCCGCGGACGGTTGCACGAGTTCCGAAGGGGTTGCTACCGCACCCGCTGGCGGCGGGGATGAACCAGAGCATCGGAATGCCCGAGGGCCAGCGCGCCGACTACCGACTCGTCCTGCGCGACGGCGCTGGCCTTCACGTCAAGGACTTTGGCGAACACTACGAAGCGCACATCGACGAGTTCCATCCGGACGTGAACATGGCGGAGCACTGGCGGAAGGACGCGCCCTCCGTCTTCGTTGCGGCCGGCGTCGCACTGGGAGCGATCGTCGGGCGGGGTGTGGGCACCTCGAAGGATTCGACGCTTCTCGGTGCGGCGCTGGGCGGACTTTTCGCGGCGATGCTTGCGTCGTCGCGCGACGAGTAGAGGATCGGCGAACCATGTTTCCACTGTATTCGCCCGGTGATCACCTCCGCGTTGATCGCGGTCCCTACTGGCACCACGGCATCTACGTTGGCGATGGCTGGATGATCCACCTCTCTGGCCTTTTCGGAGGGAAAGACGCTGCGGAGGTTCAAATGTGTCGATTCGAGGACTTCGTGGGAACAAGCGGGCTGGCCGCCGTTGAGGTCGTTGAATACGGCCACGCCGACGCGGTCGCTGTGGTGTTCGAGCGAGCCCGGAGCCAGCTCGGTCGCGTCGGCTACAATCTGGCTCAGGACAACTGCGAACACTTTGCCCGTTGGTGCAAGACTGGAGCGGTCGTCAGCCTGAAGCATCCCCTCATATGACACCGAGAACTTCGCGGGAAACCTCGTGTTCAGAGACAATCTTCCCGAAGGCCTCCATGAGCGGACGTAGGCGCTCTTCGCGGAGATTGGGAAGCGCGGAGTACCAGTAGGATCCTTGGCGAAACAGAGAATGAGTGCGCCGTTTGACCGTATTCACCTTCAGGTAGC
>JALYWZ010000591.1 GCA_030852505.1 Myxococcota bacterium
GTCCGTCGGCGGCGGTGGCAGCTCGGGCGGCAGCGGCGGCGCTGCGACCGGCGGCGCGGCCCACGTGCGCGACCACTGTGTCGAGGGCTACGCCCCGCTCGCGGTCGATGCCACGATGAAGGACGGCTACTCGGAGTACACCAAGTCCGGCCAGGTCGACACGCTCGTGCAGCCCGAGGTCATCGAGTGGATGAACAGCCAGGTCTGGGAGGAAGCGCACTTCCAGTGGCACAACATCCGCCGCTGCAACGGCGGCATGGTCGATCGCACGCGCGCAGGTGGCCTCGACCCGTGCAAGCACACCGAGCTCGTCCCGCAGAACCAGGAAGGCAAGGGTGCGGGTGATGGCCTCGAGTTCCTGGCCATGCACCGCCACATGATCGAGTCGCTGAAGCAGCTGTTCCCGAAGCACACGGAGCAGTTCGAGGGTTGGGACACGTTCCCGACCGACAAGGCGCAGATCCCGGCGGCATGGCAGGCCGACTGGCGCGCGTTCGACGCGAACATGGTCGCGAACGGCGCCAAAGCGGACAACCCCGGCATGCACATGAGCGAGAAGGGCTTCGAGAGCGAGGGCGCTTTCGGGCAGTGGATCCAGACCACGAGCGGCCTGCACGGCGCGCTGCACTTCAAGTGGGTACGCCCGCAGAACAGCGAGCACGGCCTGGGCAATCAGTTCACGAACATCGACAACTACATGTTCTGGAAGATGCACGGCTGGATCGACAAGGTCTGGGACAAATACCGTGCCGCCAAGGGCCAGACGCCGAACGATCCAGACATCAAGGAAGCGGTGCTCAAGCAGTGCCGGCACATGGACGATCTCGCGTTGCTGGTCGACCCGACCCTGGCGAAGCCGCCGACGGAGTGCACGCCGGCCCCGGTGCAGACCGGCTTCTTCGTCGAAAAGATCCGGCCGATCTTCGAGAGCACGACCAACAAGTGCACCGGCTGTCACGGCAAGGACGGCGCCAACGCGAACCTCACGCTCGGCGGTAGCGAGTGCGTGAAGTCGTCGGACATCGTCGCGGCGCTGAAGAAGCCGTCCAGCAACGGCGGCCAGTTCAAGCTGATCGAGCCCGGGGATCCGATGAAGAGCTGGCTCTACCTCAAGGTCACGAACAAGGCCGCGCAGGCCGGCTGCACCCCGACCGGCGGGATTCAGTGCAACAACCTGATGATGCCCCAGGGCGCGTCCAGCGTGACTTTGACTGCGCAAGAGATTGCCGACCTCGAGAAGTGGATCATGGACGGCGCTCCCGCGCCCCAGTGATTGCACGAGATCGCGATCGCGCCGAACGCCCGCTTCACCGCGGGCGTTCGTGTTTGATGACTACGGCTCGAGGATCGCCAGCCGATCCGGCCACAGCTCGACCTCGACGCGCGCGGTCACTGCCAGGCTCAGGGGGTCGAGCTCGACGATCGCCCCGGGCGCGAAGTGGTTGCCTTCACAGACCATGAACACGCGGCCGCTCGCCGTGCGCTGAATTTCACTGGGATTCAGGCAGTCGCTGTCGGCGTACGCGACCTCTTTCGTGAGCGTGCCCGTGGCGGCGTCGATCAGCGCCACGCTGCTCGGTTCCTGGATCGGAGCTGCCAGCATGTCGTTCGAGAGCCAGCCGACGAAGTAGGGCACGCCCAAGTTCACACGCGTGGTGGAAAGCAGCGCCGGCGCGTCGGTCGCGGAGAACAACACGACGGTGCCCGCCACTTGGTTGGAAACCGCGAGCCGCGTGCCCGTGGGGTCGGCGACCATTGCGTAGGGTTTGTTGACGGCGAGATCGCCCGCTTTGACGGAGCCGAGCACGCCGCCCGCGACGGTGTCGACGACGGCGAGCGAGTCCTCACCCGTGCAAGCGACGAAGGCCCGCGTCTTGTCGGCGGAGAGCACGACCGACGCCGGGACGACGCAGAGCGGTACCAATCTGGTCGTCGCGCCGCTGCCAGTGACTCCGTCGGCGGGATCGATCAGGGCCAGACTGGCGCGGCGCTTGTCGAGGTCCTTATTGGCGATCGAGCGCAGCGTGTCGTAGTGCGAGACCGCGAGCAGCGCGCCGTCGCTCGAGAGCGCGAGCTCGGACGGGGACGCCTCGACGCGCTGCTCTCCGAGCGGGCGCAGATCGTCGAGCGAAAAGGCCTGAACGTAGCCGGATTTGACGACGACCCCGGTCTCGACCGCGACGTGAACACTCTGCACGGCGAGCGGGTACGAGAGCGCCACGTAGCCGATCCGGCGACCGGCATCGAGCAGCACGTGGCGCGGACCGTCCACGTCGACCGGGTCACGGCCGATCGGCTCACTGCCGAGCAGAGTCATCGAGTCGAGATCGACCACGCTGATCGAGTCCGACATGCGGTTCGCAACGAAGCCCAGCAGGCGGCCGTCCGCTCGATACGAGCCGCGCTGGCTCGGATAAGCCGGCTCGCCCTCGTAGTCTGCGATGGTCCGCTCCCCGCCGGAGCACGCGCAAAGTCCGAGTGACAGCAGCAGCAGCGCGGAGCGATTCACGACGCCCGGGGAATCTATCCCGGCGAGCGCGCTTTCGCTACTCGACGAAGTCGAAGATGCGCGCGTAGATTTCGTTGTCGGCGGCGATCCAGGCGGCCACGCCGGCACCGCGTTTTCGGCTCACGGCGAGCGACAACGCGAAGGCGGGGCTCTCTGCGAGGTCAGTGGGCGGAGACGACCATTGCGCCCCCGCGCTGCCGGCTACGTAGCGAGCCGCTCGCGGAGACTCCAGGGGGTCCCACGCCATCAGCCCGTTGCCGGCCGCATCCATCCCGAGGTCGATGTACGCGCCGCCGTTCACGCCGCTCGTGCCATCGAACGGGGTGAGCGCCGACCAGCCGTTGCTCGGCGTGTAGCGCATCGGAACCAGCCCCGCCGAGGCGGAGTACGAAAACGTGGCCAGCACCTGGCCGCTGCCATTTCCAGCGAGCCAGAGCCCGCCGCGTCGATCCCCGAAGCTCTCGAATGCGCCCCAGCTGCCGTTGGTTGCGGAACGCGCGAAGCGCGTCTCGATCGGCGGGTTCGAGCCGATGCCGCTGGTGTAGAGCGTCCACACTGCCAGCATCCGGCCGCTGTTCTCGACGTGGAGGCTGCGCTGCGACACGGTGGTGAGCTCGTTGCTCGCGCTCGGGTTGTGTCGCTCGACGGACTCGAGCGTCGCGGGCGTCGTCCAGGTGTTGCCGCTGCGCGAGCTCACCCACACGGTTTCCAGCTGTTCTTCGGTGCGCGTGCAAAGCACGCCCGCGAGACCGCTGTCCGAGATCGACGGCGCGATACTCGAATAGCTATGCGTCGTAGACGAATCGATGGTCGCGGCGGTACCCCAGTCGCCGGCTGCGAAGCGGTTACCCCACACCGCGCGCGAGCTCAGGTCGTCCGAGGTGCTCAGCCAGGCAGCAACGGCGTAGCCGTATTCGTCCGTCGCGAGCCTCAAGCCGGACGCCGAGCCTGTGCCGCTCTGATCGATGTAGACGGGGCTCGACCAGCCATCGCCCGGCGTAAAGTTGCTCGATCGGACGCGAGGGGACTCGAGCCACACGGCGATCGCCTCGCCGCCGCCAATCGAGCCGAGCTGGAAGTCGTAGGGGGACGCGGAGGTCGTGACCGAGATCGGGCTTCCGAAGCCGTTCTCCGTGTCGTCGGACGAAGCCGCCCAGATCAACGACTGATTCGAGTCGACCCAGGCGACCACCGCGTCCGTGTCGTCGATTGCCGTCTGCACGCCGAAGCCCGTCGAAAGCGGCGTCCCGGCCGCGTGCCAGATGCCATCGGCCAGTGAAAACGACCATTCGTAGGGCGCGCCGGATAGCGCGTTGCCGGCGAGGTCCGAGATCTCCGCGCCCAGCGTGATCTCGACATGCCCGAGCAGGGGGAGGCGAGCGCTCGGCGTGAACGCGACGAGGTCGTCGTCGAGCTCGAGCGTGCCCGGGACTTCGACCCCGTTGGCGCTGACCACGAACGAGTCCGCGTTGACCGTCGCCTCGTCCAGCGTCTCCGAGAATTGCACGCGGATCGCCGTTCCGCCGGGGACGTTCGACGCGCCGTCCGCGGGCGTCGTGCCCGAGACCGTGGGC
>JALYWZ010000592.1 GCA_030852505.1 Myxococcota bacterium
GGGCTGCGGCGCGACACGCGTCCGGTCGTGGCGCTCCGGGGACGGCGCGAGCTGACTACAAACGAACCTTGGCGTGGGTGCGAACGTCTTCGGTGTCGCGGAGGGGTTGGCCCTTGAGGTACGCGGCGGCGGCCTTGGCGGCGAACTTGACGCCGTTCCAGCCGGATTGATCCCAGTACTCCGCCCACTCGGGGTCGACGCGCACGAGCAGGAGGTCCGGGTCATCGGCGCTCTTGAACCAGACGCGGTTGGCTTCCGACCAGAGTTTGCGCGCCTTGACGGGATCGCGCAGCACGGTCGCCGTGCCGGTGATCGAGAGGTACCGGGACGACTCGGCGAGGACGACCACGGTGTGCGGATCCTTCTGGAGCTCATCCACTTTGGGGGAGCTCATGCTGGTGAGAAACCAGATCTCGCCGTGGTCGGTGACTTCGGCCAAGCTCATCGGGCGCGAGCGCAGGCCCTCCGACGAGTGACTGACGAGCATGCCCGTGCCGATACTGCGCGCGATCTCGATCACTTTCTCGAGCGACAGGGCGGCGGGGTCGAGCGGCAGCTGATTCATGTTCGCAACGGCTGCAACGCGCGTGCCGCTGAAACGGCGTAAAAACCGCGAGTCGAGCACGGCAGCCCGTGCGCTGAGGTCGCAGCTCGCCGCGCGCTGTGGCCGGATGGTGCGCGCAAATTGCCGCATTCTGGGCCGCTCTTCTCGTACTAAGCTCGCGCCGATGACTTCGAAGCTCGTCTCTGCATTGGTTCTCGGACTCGTCGTTGGCTGCTCGCCGACCACCACGGTCGTGAATTCTCCGGGCCCGAGCGGGGGCTTGCCGGAGGGGATTTCGGTCACGGGCGTGGGTGAAGCGCACGGGCCGCCGACGATCGCCAAGGTGACGATCGGTGTCGAGACGCGCGCGGTCGGTGCGTCCGAAGCCATCGGTAACGCCAACCAGCGCATGCAAGCGGTGCTCGCCGCGCTGACGCAAGCCGGTGTCGCGAGCGCGGACGTGCAGACCAACAACCTGTCGCTCAGCTACGAGCGCACGAGCTATGGGCCGCCGGAGCCCCCGCAGCCGGCTCCGCTGACCGCGCCCGCGAAGCCGGGTGCTCCGTCGAAGACCGAGACGACCGCAACGCGGGCCGAAACCGCGCCGGCTTCGCTGCCCGAAGGCTTTTACCGCGCCTCCAACACGGTCTCGGTCACGATCCGCGATCTGCCCAAGATCGGCCAGATCCTCGGCGCGGCCACCAACGCCGGCGCGGACGAGATGCTCGGGGTCGAATTCCGGATCGAGGACACGAGCGCCCTGGAAACCAAGGCGCGGGAGCTGGCGGTTGCCGATGCCAAGGCTCGCGCGGAGCGGCTCGCACAACTCAGCGGGGTGAAGCTGGGGCGGCCGATCTCGATCCTCGAGAGCAACGCCGGCCACTCACCTCCGAGCTACGGCTACGAGATGCGCGCCGCGGCCATGAACAAGGTCCCGGTTGAAGCCGGCTCGCTCACGGTGCAGACCCAGGTCCAGGTGGTGTACGAGCTCGCGAAGTAAGTCAGCGCGTCGTCGGCGCGCGGCGGCGGAACACGAACCAGCGCAGGAGCGGGTAGTTCCAACCGAGGTACACCGCTCCGCGCGTCACCAACCAGGCGTAGGTGAAATGTCCTCCGCCCGGCAGTAGCAGCAGCCCCACGCCCGCGGCGTTCAGCAGCGCGCTCGTCGCCCACACGGCCAGAAAACGCAACACCTGGGTGCGCTTCCGCCCTTCCCGCGCGTGAAACGCCCAGTAGCGGTTCAGCGAGAACGCCACCACGCCGCCCACCGCGCAGCCGAGCACGGTGGCATTCGTGGCCGGTACTTCCATGCCATGCAGCGCGTGGGCGGCTGCGAAATCGCTCGCAGTCGCCACGGCGCTGGTCAGCGCCGAGCGCAGCAAGGTGCGGCGTTGGAGCCGCTTCAGGAAGCCGACGAAGGTGAAAGCGAGCACCGGGAACTAGAACTCTTAGCATCAGGTGCGCCGCGTCGAGGCCCGCCCTTTCGGCCAGGTGGTCGAATCAGCGATTTGCCGCTTGATCGCCGGGGGCCGGAGGTACGGCGCAGCCACACACCCCGCCACGCTTGGCGCAGCAGTTCTTGAGTTTCCCTCCGCAGGCGCAGGTCTCGGACACGGCGCCGTCGCAGCACAAGAGCTGACCTGCGAACGGCTCGTGCGGCTTGTCGAACAGGCGTTGCAAGGTCTTCTCGTTCAAGGCGATCAGCGCCTTGCGCTCGCGGTCGTCGCTCGCCGCAGCCAAGAGCTTCGCTACGGTGTCGGCGCAGTCGATGGGCGGGCGGCTGTCGTAGCAGGCCACGAGCTCCTTCTTCCGACCTTCGGGACCGAGGAAGCGCCGGTGCGCGGCTTCGCGGTCGCTCGCTTCTTGCTTCGTGCGCTCGCGCTCCTGTCGCTGCTCTTGTCGCTTCGTGGCGTACTCGGCCAGTTCGCGGTCCTGTGCCTCCTGATCCTGCTGCGAGCGGGCGGAGCGATCGGCCTGCACCTGCGCGTCCGCGCGTTCGCGCTCGGCGATCCGCTCGGCCAACTGCGCGTTCGCGGCGGCCGCGTCGCGCTGCGCTTGCTGGCACTCTTCCTCGCTCCGGCAGCGCCGGGCGCGGTTTTCTGCCTCATTCGTGAAGGCGCGGCAGGCCTCCTCGGTCGCGCACTCCTTCTCGAGTCGCTTCTGAAACGCATCGTCTGCCGGCGCGGGCGCGCACGCGACGACGATCGCAGCCCATCCCCAGAACGTGCTCATCATTCCTCCTCTACCGCCGGTGCGGGGAACGAAGTCCGACAGTATCGATCAGCCTACGGAGCGCGCACTCACACGTCAATCGCACATCGCGCTACCAGCCCTGCGCACGCCCACCCACACGCGCCGCTTCAGTAGCGATATTGCCAGACCAGATCCAGGCCGGTGCCGATCGTGCCCACTTCGGTGCGGAGCGACCAGTTCTGTCGGAAGCGCCAGTCGATCGTGCCGCTGAAGGCGTCGCGCTCTTCGTTGGGGTTGGCGGTATTCAGCGATTTGTAGCTACCCTCGAACCAGACCTCGTCGCTGATGGGGACGGCGGCGGTGTAGGTCGAATACGAGCGCTGATCGGTGAGCTGCTCGCTGCCCGCGCGGAACTCGATTTGCCGCAGCGGCGTGTTTACCAACAGGCTTCCGAGCAAATCCGCGCCGACACCCGCTCCGGTGGCGGCCGGGTCGCCGCCCTCACCGCCGCTGCCGCTGCCGCCGAGCAAGAGTGCGTAGATTTCCTGTTCGCTGCGCGGCGGATCGCTCGAGAGTCGGAGGCGCGCTTGCTTGAAGGTCCCGCTCACGTCCGCGACGACGATCGTTCCGTCGGGGGCGCGCCAGTTGGCGATCACGTGCAGGCGCGGATTGGTGGCCTCTCCCGTGTCGAAGTGGGCTTCTCCGGATTCGATCACGAAGGTCTTGCCGGAGACCTGGATCCGGCCGCCGCTCGCGAGATCCAGATCGCCCGTCACTTCCGCTTTCTCTCCGAGCAGTACCTGGACGTTGCCGGAGAGGGGCAGGTCCAGATCGGAGCGGGTGATCTGCACGTTGCGACCGAGCTTGAAGTCGAGCAGCCAGGGCAGGCCCTCGCCGCCGCGGCGCTTCGGCTCGCCGAGCGGCTGGAGCACCTCGATCGAGCGATTTTCGTCGAGCGAGATCACGCCGCGCACGGAGGACTGCGGGAGCGCGACGCTGAGGTAGGGCACGTCGAAATCGACGCGCATGTTTTGGGGAGTGCGGGTGAGCTCGAAGCCGACGCCCTGGCGCGTCGTGGCAGTGGCCTGGGAGACGCCCTCGAGCAGCAGCGGGAGCTCGCTGGCTTCGATCGTGCCCTGGGCACGCGCGAGCCGCACGCCGTCGAGCCAGATCCGGCCGTCCCGCACGCGCACGCGCTCGCCGCGTTTCCCGGCGCTGCCTTCGAGGGTGGCGATGCTGATCAGCGTCTCTTTGCCGAGCGGCTCCGCGCGTGCGTTGACCTCGACGGCGTTGAGCCGGAGGCCCAGCCCGGCGAGCTGGAGCGAGCCGTCGTGCAG
>JALYWZ010000593.1 GCA_030852505.1 Myxococcota bacterium
GTACCGGCTCGGGCGGCGCAGTCGGGCTCAGCAGCGCGAGCCCCGCGCCGGCCGCGGCCACCAACACCAGCCCGCCGAACGCGTAGTACATGCGGCGCCGCCGGTAGAACTGAGGGCTCGCCGGGCGCGTGAGGGCGCTCGGCTCGGCTGCCGTAACCGAGATCGAGCTCGGGTTCATCGGCACGTCCGGGATGCGCTGGATCGCGCTCTGGTCCGCGCGCACGAGCGCGTCCGCCAGCGTACTGCGACGCTCTTCCAGGCGCTCGCCGACCAGCTTGCGCACGAACTCGGCCACGTCCTGGTCGGTGTTGGCGCGCTCGCTCGCCGGCAGGGCGTGGTCGAGCTCCTTCAGCATGTCGTTGGCCGTCGAGTAGCGCTCCGCGGGGTTCTTCGCGAGCGCCTTCATCAAGACGTTTTCGAGGGCCTCCGGATACTCCGGGATGAACTTGCGCGGGGCGAGCGCCGCCTGCGGGGAACAGATGTTGTACATCGTGGCCGCATCGGACTCGCGCCGGAACGGATGCTTACCGGTGGTCAACGCGTAGAGCACGATGCCCATCGCGAAGATGTCGACGCGCCGGTCGATGCTGTCGCCCTCGATCTGCTCGGGCGCCATGTAACCGACCTTGCCCTTGATCTGCCCGGCGCCGGTCGCGCCGCCGCCCACGGCCGTGGCCTTGGCGACGCCGAAATCCACCACCTTGGTCACGCCGTCGTAGGTGACGAGCAGGTTTTGCGGGGAGACGTCGCGGTGGACGAGCCCGACGAGCTGGCCCTTGCCGTCCTTCAGCTCGTGCGCGGCGTGGAGGCCAGCGCAGGCCTGCATCACGATGCGCACGGCGATCGGCAGCGGCACGCCGCCCATCGACTTGCCGGCCTTCATGATCTGGTTGAGCGGAACGCCGTCGATCCACTCCATCACCAGGAACAGCACGCCGTCCTGCTCGCCGAGGTCGAGGATCTCGACGATGTGCGGGTGGCGGATCTGCGAAGCCAGCGAGGCTTCGTCGAGGAACATCTGCTCGAACTGATTGTCCTCGCTCAGCCGCGGCAGCATCGTCTTCACCGCGACGATCTTCTGAAACCCGCGCGTGCCTTTCAGTCGAGCTGCCCACACCATCGCCATGCCGCCGGCCGCGACTGGTATCAGGAGCTCGTAGCGCCCTAGGATGTGCCCAGGACCGACAGTCCCGGGTACAGTGAGCGCCCCTTCAATCGCCGTGTTCAAAGAAGATTCCTTGAGTGTTGCAAAGTCTCGGCGCGTCCTCAAGGACCAGTAGCGCCCAGCATGCCGATTCGAAGTGGTACAAATCAACTGCGCTGTAATACCCAGGGCTGTAGGTCCGTGTGGTAAGGCTTCTCCGGTGAGGTCGGCTCGAAACTCGGACGGAGCTCGAGGACTACGGGCTCATCCCCTCAAAATCCCTGGCCAACGCGCGCTCTCCACAGGGCCCGGGAGACGGGCGCAGCCCGCACCACAGTGGGGCCCCGCGGGGCATTCGTGACTCCGTGGAACGAATCCGGCAGCTCGTCTCGGAGTTAGTCCGAGCGCCGTCCCTGGTGGGTCGGGTGCTCCCGGACCTCGCCCTCGCGCGCTCCCGCGGCGACTCGCTCCTGTCGATTTTGCGCCGCAGCGCGCGTGCGCGCCCCGATGCGCCGGCGCTCCTCACCGAGGGCCTCACGCTCTCGCGGCGCGAGCTGGTGGAGCGCATCGACGCGCGCGCTGGGTGGCTTCGCGCTCGTGACACCCAGGAGGGTGACAGGGTGACGATCGTCGGCTGCCCCAGCGCCGAGTACGTGGCGTGGCTGCTCGCTTGCTCGAGCGTCGGTGCCACGGCGGTGCTGACCAGCGACGCCCTGTCCGCTTCGTACCTCCGGCGCCTGCTCGAGCTCGTCCCGTCGAAGCTGTTGCTGGCGAGCCACGAGGGGGCGGCGCGCCTCGGCGCCCATTCCGGCGTGACCGACTACGAGAGCGAAGCGATGACGCAGGCTCTGAGCTCGTCCGGCGTGCCCGCCCCGAGCGCGGGGCCGCGCGCCGCTGGGCGCGATTTCGCATGCATCTTCAGCTCGGGCACCACGGGGCCGGCCCGGCCGAGCTTCATCTCCGAGGAGCGGGCGCTGTTCGTGGCGACGATCTTCGCCCACCTCGTGCACCGGATCCACCGGGCGGATCGGCTGTATTGCTGCTTGCCGCTGCACCACGCCAGCGGGTTACTCCTCGGCCTCGGCGTCTGCCTGGTGGGTGAAGTCCCGCTGATTTTGCGCGAACGTTTCAGCGCGCGCGGTTTCTTCGACGACGTTCGCAGGCACGACGCCACGATCGCGCTGTACATTGGAGAGCTCGGTCGCGCGCTGCTCGCGCAGCCGCATCACGATCTGGATCGACAGCACTCGCTGCGGCTCCTGGTCGGCAACGGCATGGGTCGCGCGACCTGGGAACAGCTGAGGGAGCGGTTCGGCATCGCCGACATTGCGGAATTCTACGCGGCCACCGAGTTTCCCGGAGCGATCGTCAACCTGACCGGCAAGCTCGGGAGCGTGGGTCACGTTCCCCTCGAGCGGCTGCGGGGTTACCGGCTGATCCGCCTCGACGACGCCGACGAGGTGGCGCGTGGCCCCGACGGCTTCGCCGAGGAGCCGCCGCCGTCCGAGCCCGGAGAGCTCGTGATGAAGGTGCCGGGCCCCTCCAGCAAGGCGAGCGTCGGTGAGTCGCGGATCTTGCGCGATCTGTTCCGGAAGGGGGACGCGTACGTGCGCTCGGGAGACCTGTTCCGCCGGGATCGCGACGGCTACTACTGGTTCGTCGATCGGCTCGGCGACGCCTACCGCTTCAACGGCGAGCTCGTGTCGACGCACGACGTCGAAGAGCTGTGCGAAAGGCACGGCGCGCCGGGCGTGTCGATCGTCGGCGTGCGCGTGCCGGGGATCGAGGGCAAGGTCGGGCTCGCGGCGTGGGTGCGCGGCAGCCTCGAGCTGTCGCGCTTCGAGTCGGCGATCGCGGCGCTACCCAGCTTCGCGCGTCCGCGCTTCGTCCGGCTGATCGCGGAGCTCGAGCTCGGCGAGTCGTTCAAGATCCGAAAGCGGCGCTACGCCGAAGAGGGCGCCGATCCGTCGCGCGTCGCCGATCCGCTGTATTGGGTGACGAACGGGCGCTGCGAGCCGCTCAGCGCCGAGACCTGGGCTCGAATCGCGAACGGCTCGCTGCGCTTGTAGCGGTTCGGGTTACTTGAGCTCGTAGACCTGAACCAAGTTGTCGGAGAAGCGCGGCACCAGAATGCGCGAGCGCTTGGTGTCGAAGCCGATGTCGGCCGGACCGTTGACGTCCCAGACCACGGCCTGGAAATGGCCGCCGAGCGTGCCGCGATAGATCGACGACGACTTCCAGCTCGAGACCAGGAGCTGGTCGCCGGCGAGCTGCATTCCGTCGAGCATGCCATCGGGGATGGTGGTGACGTCCTGGCGTTTGCCCTGATCGTCGAGGCGGTAGATCTCGTTGCCGCCGCCCGCGTTGACGAGCAGCCCCTTGTCCGTGAACAGGCAGCCGTTCGGCTGATTGAGCTCGGTGGACTTGGCGAGCGTCGTGACCTTGCCTTTGTTGATGACGTACACGGCGTCGGTGCCCGTGCCTTCGAAGCCGCTGGCTCCGGCCTTCCACCCGGAATCGGTCACGCAAATGCGACCGTCCGAGGCGACGCCGATGTCGTTCAGGAACGTGCTGCCGGGGAACGCGATCTCGCCTTTCGGTGCGCCGGTCTTGAGATCGAACTTGCGGACCCGGGTGATGTCCGTGACGTAGAGCGTGCCCTGCCAGATCCCGGAGCCTTTCGGCGCGTCGAGCTTCACGCCCTTCTCGCCGCCGGCGATGAACTTGGGGTTCAGCACCTTGCCCTCCGGGCTGAGCGCGGTGATGTAGCCGTTGTTGTCCGCGTCGAGCGGCTTGCCGTTGATGTTCGAGACCAGATAGCGGTCGTTGGCCGCGTCGTAGAGCACGCTCTCGGGCGTGGAAATGCCTTCGGAAAAGCTGACGACTGGCGCCGGCGGGGGCGGCGGAGGGGGCGTCGTGGCG
>JALYWZ010000594.1 GCA_030852505.1 Myxococcota bacterium
GGCCACGCGCGCCGCGCGCCACGGGCTCGGAGCGCCTTCGTGCTCGGCGAACGACCGGCCGAGCTCTGCGAGCGCGCGATGCCCGGGACACCAGAAGGGTTCCGGGAACGCCAGCAGCGGGCTTCGGATCACCACCTTGTGGACGTCATCCAGAAGCAGCGCATTGTGGCCCCAGCCGAGCCCAGACTGCGCGTCGTCCAGAGTCGCTCCCGGTGCGCCGCCCCAAGGAGGAGCGCCCAGGCCATAAGACACCGCAGGCCAGACGTTCACGGCCACGGTCCCGTAGCGGAGCTCGACCAGGGCGCGGTCCAGCGCGCGCGCGGCGGCCGTGTCGCGCTCGAGAGAGTCGGAGACGAACAGCATCGCGTTCAGGGTGCCGAACACGCGTTCGTTCGCGAAGCGCGTGGCCTGCGAGAGAAAGTCGATGGCGCCGTCGGCGTCGAGCGTCGCCTCCGACAGCACGCCGCAGAACGGCTCGACCTCGAACAGCTCCGAGGCTTCGCGCGCGTCGGCTCCGGCTGCCAGCGTCCAGGGCAAGCTGCCTTGGCTTTCCTCGCCGAAGTACTCGATGTCGCTGCCGGCGGCCGCGCCGAGCCAGCGCTGGTAGCGCTCCCTCGCGCCCGGGTAATACGCGTAGCGCGGCGGCTCCGAAGACAGCGCCCGGCCGATCCGTCGCAAGAGCTCGTCACGTTGCGGCCAGCCCCGCGCCGTTACCAGCAGCTTGAGCGCGTTGCAGTTGAACGACGCGTTGTTGATCACCATGCCCGCCACGGAGCGCGCGATGCGCTCGAGCTCGCGCTCGGTGTAGCGATGCGGCACGACCAAGCCCGGGCTCACGTTCCCGAGCTCGCTCGTCACGCGCTTCCGCGTCAGCGGTTCGCCCTCGCGCTTGCGGCGCTCGCGCTCCGGCCCCGGAGGGCCCCACACGATGCGATCGTGGGTCTCGACCGAGCCGGTGACGTGGATCGCGTCCACCGCCGGATGTTCGACGAGGAACGCGCCCACGTCCCCCCCGCCGTGCGCGAGCGCGAAGAAGCCGCGCTCGACGAGCGGCGCGAACGCCTGCTCGATCAGCGGCCCCAGGTAGCCGTTGACCGGGTTCATCTTGAGCAGACACACGGCTCCTTCGACGAACGAGTGGTAGAGCACGTCGAGCACGGAGATCGAGCCCACGTTTCCGGCGCCGAGCACGAGCACCACGTGCCCTTCCCGGTGGCTCCGGCGGTAGAACGAGGCCTGATGCTCGGGGAGTGTCGCGGGTGTGACGCCGCGCTCGAACCAGGCCTCGCAGCGCGTGCCGAGGAACAGCGCGCGGTCGTAGTCGTCGAGCGGATGAACCGCGACGCTGACGCGCTCGTCGGGTGAACGCCCCGGCGCTGCCGCGAGCGTTGGCACGCCGCGCTCCGCGATCGCTTCGAGCGAATCGGCGAACAACCGGAGCGCGCGCAGCGAGATGGCCGGACCCGAGAGCCAGACCTCACCCGCGAGCGGCGACTCGGGGTCGATGCGGCGAGCCCGACAACCGAGCTCGACCATGCGCGGCGCGAGCTCGAGAAAGCGGGCGCGCACCTCGCGCAGCCAGGCCGCCTTCACGCGCGGCGGTGTGACCGCGAAAGCGCGCGCGTGTTCGGCGAGCCGACCGAGCGAGCGTTCCAGCTCGGGACCCGGCGTGGGCGGCGGAGTGGCGGGTTCTACGGCGGATTTCTGCGGCGCGGACGACACCGCCGCAAACTCTGCCATCCTCGGCGGGCTTGTCCATCTCGCCACGTTCCCGCCTCCTGCTTTACGCCTTGCTCGCCGCCGCTGCGGCCCTAGGCATTTGGCTCACACGGCTGTCGCTCTTCACGCTGATCGCCTCGTTTCTGGCGTTCGTCGCGCTGCCCCGTGGACAGCGCCAATTGCCGTTCTGGCTGGTGGTCGTCGCCGCGGTGGCGTCGCTGCTCGGGTTCGTGCGCTTCCTCGTGCGCGAAGCCGTGCCGGGCATCGTTCAGGGCGGCACCTTCGCCACGCAAGACGCAGCGGTCTCGCGCCTCCGAGAGCTCTTGTTCGCGGAGGATTCGCTGCGCCGGCTCGGGTCGATCGATCCGGACGGAGACGGGATCGGCTCGGCGGCCTTCATCGACGAGATGACGGGGCGCGCCGGCCTGCGTGGAGGTGCGCGCTTGATACCTCCGGTGCTCGAGCGCTACCCCGCTTCACAGCCGACGGAGATCGGACCCGCCGTCGAGATCAACGGCTACCTGTTCGTGATCTGCTTACCCAAGCGCGGCGGCGGCTTCACGGCAGACCCGAAGGACGCGGTCGACGACGAGGCCGCCGAGCGCCGCTTCCTCGCCTACGCCTGGCCGGCTTCGAGCGATCACGGGCTCGTGCTCGCTTATTTCTTGGACGAGCACGAGCGGATCCTGTTCGCCCCGAACGGCGCTCCGAGGGACGACAGGCCGCGCACCGGCCCGGGACGCCCGCCGCGCTGCGACGAGGCGATTTCGCCGGAAACCCGCGAGCAATGGCAGGTGTGGCGGAACAAGCGGCCTCGCGACAGGCTTCCCGGCGACCGATGATCGCAGACTCCGTTCCTCTCAACGTTTGGGCCAGTGAGCACAACCAGGGCGTGCCTCCCGCGCGCCCCGGCGAGTTCGCGCCGCTCTCGATCGGACCCCTGCGCGTGGATCCTCCGGTCGTGCTCGCGCCGATGGCCGGCGTCACCAACTACCCCTTCCGCGCGATCTGCCGGCGCTTCGGCGCGGGGTTGTACGTGAGCGAGATGATCACGGCGCGTCCGCTGGTCGAGGGCAACCAGAAGACGCTAAAGCTCGCAGACTTCGGCCCGGAGGAGACCCCGCGCAGCTTGCAACTCTACGGTGTCGATCCGCATTACGTCGGACGCGCCGTGGAGCGTCTGGTCGGCGAGGGGCGCGTCGATCACATCGACATGAACTTCGGCTGCCCCGTGCGCAAGGTGACCTCCAAGGGCGGCGGCGCCGCGATCCCCGTCAAGCCGCGCTTGCTCGCCGCGATCGTGCGCGCAGCGGTTCAGAACGCGGGCTCGATCCCGGTGACGATCAAGTTTCGCCTCGGCATCGACGACCAGCTCCTCACCTTTCTCGACGCAGGCCGCGTCGCGGAGAGCGAGGGCTGCGCGGCCGTCGGGCTGCACGCGCGCACCGCGGCTCAGCTCTACGACGGTGTCGCACGTTGGGACGCCATCACCGAGCTCAAGGCGGCAGTGCGGATCCCCGTGCTCGGCAACGGCGACATCTGGGAGGCAGAGGACGCTCTGCGCATGATGCGCAGCACCGGCTGCGACGGCGTGATCGTCGGCCGCGGTTGCCTCGGCCGCCCCTGGCTGTTTCGGGATCTGGCCGACGTATTTCAGGGGCGAGCCCCGAGCGAGCCGCCTCGCCTGGGCGAAATCGCGGAAATCATGCGCGAACACGCCGCGCGCCTCAGCGACTGGATCGGGGAGGCACCCGCGCTCCGCTCCTTCCGCCGCCACGCCACCTGGTACACCAAAGGATTTCGCGGCAGTGCGGAGCTCCGCGAGCGCGTCATGCGCCTCAGCTCGTTGCGCGAGCTCGACGAGGCGTTGAACGCCATCGACCCGACCGCGCCTTTTCCTCGTCATTCCCTGCGTGTGCCGCGCGGCAAGAGCAGCGGCATGCAGTCGGTGAGCCTGCCCCAGGGTTATCTCGACCAGCGCGATGACGCGACCCCGCCCGGGGCGGACGCGGAAGACGAGTTCTCGGGTGGCTGACACGCGTCACCAATTTGGCTAGGATGCGGGCGGGTTCGTTTAGATGCGGGCGCTCGAACTCTGGTCCTCCATGATTTCCTGGCGCTGGACGCCGACATTGGGCCTCGGGCTCGGCGCGGTGATCTACGCCGTCGGGGCGATCGTGCTCGTGCCCGATCACATCGGCGACAAGTCGCGCGCCACGAACGCGGACCAGCCGCGCCGTCTCTCGCAGCAGACGACCAGCGTCTCCGTGGCTCAGGCCGCGGCCAGGAGCGACGTGTCCGCGGGCGCCACCGAGCACGCGACGGACTCGGCAGCCGAGCGC
>JALYWZ010000098.1 GCA_030852505.1 Myxococcota bacterium
AGGATGCGCACTGCGCGGGCCCGATCGAGCCCGCGTGCCAACCCGACGGCTCGTGCGGCGAGTGCTCGGCGAGCAACGGCGATTCGTGCAGCGGCGCGAAGCCGGCCTGCGATACGGAATTGGGGTTGTGTGTGGCCTGTCGTGGCGACGCAGATTGCCCGTCCCTCGCCGCTCCCGCGTGCCAGCCGGACGGCTCGTGCGGCGAATGCTCGTCGACCAACGACGAGCTGTGCGTGTTGACGGAGCCGGTCTGTGACACCGCCGCCGGGAGCTGCATCGGCTGCGAAACCAATGACGACTGCGACGACCCGCTGCGTCCGGTGTGTCTCGCGGACGGCTCGTGCCGTCAGTGCTCGGAAGAGGAAGTGAGCCTCTGCACCGGAACCACGGCCTTCTGCAACGCCGCGGAGGGTCTCTGCGAGGGCTGTGATTCGGACGCCGATTGCACGAACCCGCTCGCGCCCGTTTGTCGCGAAGACGGCGCCTGCGCCGAGTGTTCCGCCGAGGAATCCCAGCTGTGCACGGGCGCGGCCCCGGTCTGCGACGTCGAGACCGGCTTGTGCGACGCCTGCAGCTCGGACACCGACTGCACCAACGCGGATTTCCCGGCCTGCGAGGAGACCGGGGCGTGCGGCGAATGTTCGGCGACGAACACCAGCCGATGCACGGGTACGCGGCCGATCTGCGACGTCGAAAGCGGAACCTGCGTCGGCTGCAGCACGGATCAGGACTGCGCTGACCCCGACTTCCCCGCGTGTCACGAGAGCGGCGCGTGTACCGAGTGCTCGGGCGACAACGACGTGCTGTGCGCCGGCGAAAGCGTGTGCCTGACCGAGCTCGGCAGTTGCACCCTCTTGTGCGAGACGGACAGCGACTGTGACGCGCCCGGCTTCCCCGCCTGTCAGGCCAATGGGTTGTGCGCCCAATGTTCCGAGTCGAACCAGGACTCGTGCGTCGGGAGTCAGCCGCTCTGCAATGTCCAGACGGGCCTGTGTTACGGCTGCAGCAGCGACGCAGACTGCGGCGGCGAGACCCCGGCGTGCCAGCCGGACAACGTCTGCCGCGAGTGTTCCTCGACCAACGACTCGCTGTGCGAGGGGCCGACACCGGTTTGCGACACGGTAGACGGCGAGTGCCGTGCTTGCCGGAGCGACGAGGAATGCACCGACCCCGGAGCGCCGCTGTGCGGTCCCACCGGCGCGTGTGTCCAGTGCACCGCCGTCGTGCGTTACCTGTGCGGCGGGCTGACGCCGGCCTGCGACACTGGAGAAGGCGTGTGTGTGGCCTGCCGGAGCTCGCACGACTGCACCGAGCCGAACGCTCGCGTGTGTCACTCGAGCGGCATCTGCAGCCAGTGCTCGGCAAGCGACGACAGCGCCTGCCAGGGCGCGACACCCGAGTGCAACGCCTCTGGCGGCTTCTGCACGACCGAATGTGCGAGCGACGCGGATTGTCCGGCGGGGACCCCGGTGTGCAGCGCAGGCTTCTGCGCGCAGTGCTCGTTCGAGAATCAGCGCGCGTGCGTGGGCACGACGCCGGTCTGCGAGGTCGAGGCAGGCGCTTGCAGAGGTTGCGCGACCGACGGCGATTGCCCGCTCGAGGCGACCCCGGCATGTCTTCCGAGCGGCGCCTGCGCGGAGTGTTCCGCGCAGAACGCCGAGCGCTGCAGCGGGGCGACACCGATTTGCGACGCAGCCAGCTACCGGTGTGCCGGTTGCCGCTCGGACGCGGATTGTCCTGCTAGCGCGCCAGCCTGTCAGCCCGACGGTAGGTGCGGTCAGTGTAGGCCCGACAACCGGCAGCAGTGCAGCGACGCGGCGCCCGCCTGTGACGAGAACAGCGGACTTTGCACGAGCGCGTGCGATTCCGACAGCGATTGCTCGGAAGCGCTGCCCGTCTGCCTGCGCTCGGGCCTGTGCGGCGAATGCTCGTCCAGTGACGAAAGCCGTTGCGGCGGGCCCACGCCCCGCTGCGACACCAAGACCGCAACCTGCGCGGGTTGCAGCCGCGACGCCGACTGCGATGATCCGACGCGGCCGGCCTGCCAACCCGACGGCTCGTGCGGGGAGTGCTCTTCGAGCAACGCGCTGCGCTGCAAGGGGGACACGCCCGTCTGCGACGTTGGACGCGGAGCCTGCACCGTGGAGTGTGACAGCGACGCCGATTGCAAGCGCGCAGCGCGGCCCGCCTGCTCGGCGCAGAGCGAGTGCGTCGAATGCTCGGCCAGCAACGACTCCCTGTGTCGCGGCGAGGAGCGGTGCAACGTGGACACCGGCGTGTGCGCCTTGCCTTGCTCGGCTGACAGTGACTGTCGAGACACGCCCGACGAGCCGGCGTGTCAGCCGAACGGCGTGTGCGGCGAGTGTTCTCGCAGCAACGACTCCGCTTGCGACGGCGATACACCGGCCTGCGACGTGACCGTCGGGAAGTGCGTGCGGGAGCCGTGCCGTTCGGACGCGGACTGCGAGAGCCCGGCCCAGCCCGTGTGTAACGACGACGGCCAGTGCGTGCAGTGTTCGGACTCCGACGAAGGTGCTTGCGGCGGCGCGGTCCCGATCTGTGACGAAGAACACGGGGTGTGCACGCCCGTGGAGCCAACGGCCATGGAGGAGGATCCGCCGGGCGTCGATTTCGAAGGCGGCGGCTGCGCTTGCAGAACGACGCCCGGGCCTCACCCTTCCATGGCGAAGTCGCTCGGCTTGCTCGCCGTTGGTCTCGGCCTCTGGTGGCGTCGGAGGCGCGCGATCAGATCATGACACCGGGTTTCATTTCACCTACCGTCTGCCCTCGATTCAGGGACGGACGTGACGAGACTCGGGGCAAAGATTGCGTGCGCGGCTTGGCTCGGTCCCGGCGTGGCGCACGCGCAAGTCTTCGAACAATTCACGCCGACGCCTGCGGGTGACTTCAGCCTGGGCGTCGAGTCGGCAGGGATCGAGACCGGGGGCGTTGCGGCGTCCATCGTCGTAGATTTACGCGCGCGATCCGGTCGTGTTGCGCTCCGGCGGCGAGAGCGTGGGCGCGATTCTGTCCGACCAACTCGCGGCTCACTTCGGCGTTTCCTTGTCGATGCACGACCGTGTGGTCTTCTTCGTGAACGTCCCCTCCGTCGTCTATCAAACGGGTGACCATCCTCGCGACGCGCGGGGCGGCTACGACTGGGAGTCGCCGAGCGGCAGCGAATTCGGAAACGTGAGCGTCGGGGCGCGGGTTGCGCTGCGCCTGCCGCGCCCGGGCTCGGTCGGTGTGGCGCTCTCGAGCCGCTTCTTCTTTCCTTCGGGAGACCAGGAGTCGTACGTGAACGAAAGCTCGCCGCCTTCGGTATTCAGCGCCGTGGTTGGCGCGTCGGAAGAGCGCTGGTGGTGGGCGATCCAGGTCGGGCTCGCGCCGCCCTTCGACATCTGGGACGAAGATTGGGAGACGTTCGGTCTGGGGTTCGGCGCGGCCTTCGCCTATTTCCTCGAGCAGAGCCGGCGTGTGGCGCTCGGCGCGGAGCTGCGCGCGGCACAGCGGCTCGACCGTCACGGTTGGCACGAACCAAGCGTCGAAGCGCTGGCCGAAGGGCGTCTGCAATTGGGAGAAGGGGACTGGTACGTGTCTGCCGCGGCCGGACCTGGCCTCACTCGGCCTGCCGGCGTGCCCCTGTTTCGTGCCCTGTTCGGGTTGAGCTTTGCGCCCGGAGGCGAGCGACCATGACTGGCGCCGCAGTGTGGCTCTGGTTCCTCGCCGCGCTGGTCGCTTTCGAGCCTCAGGCTCGCGCTCAGAGCGGAGGTAGGGCGGGCGGCTGCGAGTCGGACGCGGATTGCCTGGATCTCGCCCCGCGCTGCGACCCGGACGGCATCTGTCGCGAGGCGAACGCCTGCGGGCCCGACGCCGACTGCGAGCCGGATCAGCTCAGCGTCACCGGCGGCGCTTGTGACTGCCGAGCGGCACCTGGCTCCGAGCGCTCCACAGCGTCGTTCGTCGCGCTGGCCCTCGCGCTCGGCGCTCTTCGGGCACGCCGCGGGCGGCGAACGACGCTGTGAGACGGAGGGAGGGCTACTTCTGTTCGCCGCTGCGCGTGGCGTTGGCCGGCGTCGTGCCTGGCTGCTGCTTTTCTGGGCGATCGGAGGTTTGCGTGGCGCCGCTGCGGTTCGCGCCGGCGTCCGTGTCGAGCACTTGGTCGATCGCGCGCGCCTCCTTGAGGTGAGCCTCGACCTTGGGCCGCATCTTCTGGAGCAGCGCCAGCAGCTCGGGATCCTTCGTGCTCGGGATCAGGGTCTTGTCCAGGAGATCGAGCACCTTCTGGTGTGCCTCGACCTGAGCGTGGATGTACACACGGTCGAAGTTCTGAGCCTCACCCTGGAGCAGGGAGATCTGGGCGAGCGACTCCTCGCGTAGCTGGCCCGAAACGTCGTTCTCCACCGGCGACAGCTTGAGCTTCTTCACCAGTTTGTCCTGGTCGCTCTTGGCCTGCCCGTGGTGCTGGATCATCATCTGCGCGAACTTCTTGACGCGCGGGTTCTTGGCCTTGGTCTGGGCGAGCTTGGCTTGATCGACTTCACCGCTGTTGGCGGCGTCGCTGATGGCCGCGATCTGCGCGTCTTCCAGCGGGGCCTGCTGGGCGATCGGCGGCTCGGTGACCGGCTCGCCGCCGGTGGAAGACGGCCCGCGCGCGGCCGCCGCGGCCTCGTCGGCGGACATTTCGCGCGACGCGGGCTGCAGGTTCGGCTGGTCGACTTCGGCGGTGTTGTGCGGCTCGCTGACGGGCTCCGCAGGAGAGCTCTGGTTACTCGCGCAGCCGGCGAGAGAAAAAGTAAGGGCCAGGATCGAAATCGAAACTGAATGACGCATTGGGTTCCTCACGCAAAGGCTCGTTGGGTCGAGCGTGGTTGACAGATGGTGGCGAGGGTCGAGGCGACCTCGCTCGAGCTGACGTCGCTCACGCCACGACCGGCGCGGTCGCTGCCCCGCACGATGTCGGCGAGCGACAGAATGCCGACCAGGCGTCCCTCCCGGTCGAGCACCGGCAAGCGCCGGATCTGGCGGGATTGCATGAGCCTCTCGGCAACGGAGACGTTGTCGTCGGGCGAGCAGGAAAACAGCTCGCGGGACATGCTGTCGGCGACGCTGATCTCGCTGAGCGGCTGGTTCTTGATCCAGCTCGCCATGCAGATGTCGCGATCGGTGATCATGCCGAGCACGCGGCCATCTCGCGTGACGGGGATGGCGCCGCAGTCGCATTCCCACATCATGCGTGCGGCCGAGCTCAAACAATCGTCGCTCGAAATCGAGGCGACGCTCTGGGTCATCAGGTCTCTGACTTTCATTTCCAACCTCCGTGGCGGCGTCCACAGTGAGCCACCGATTTCACGCATTCAACGAGTCGTTCCACCCAACCCGCGCGTCGCGGAGTTCCGCCACGCGTGGGACGCTTCGCCTCGCGATCGGCTGTTTCTTCGGGTTTTCGGGCCGGAAATTCAGCTCGCTTCGAAGGGGCCGTGTCGCGCCAGCGAATCGGCGCGAAAGTTGCTGAACGCCAGACACCATGTCTGCGCAGGTTCAGACCGTTCCCTTCATGCTGACTCGGCGCTCGTCGCGCCCGCCGCTATCCCCCGAGCTCGCGCGCTTTCGCGCACGGCGGCATGCCTGTCAGGTCGCGTTTGCGGTCGTGATGGGCTTGGTCGTCACGCTGTTCACGGTCGAGCTCGGAGCCGTTCATCTCGGCGCGCCGCTGCCCTTCGAGGTGCCGCGCTTCCCGAGCTTCTGACCGGGGTCGCTCGCCGGAAAACCCAGGGAATTTGCTGGTTCGCGACACGGCGGATTGCTGCAATTCCGTACAATCTCGGGGCAGTCGAGGCGGATAGATTCGCAATCGATGCTGCCTCTCCGGAATATCGAACCCGATACGTCACCCGATAGCAGTCTGCGAAACGCGGAGCTTCCGACGATTCGCTGGCTGCGCGCCGTGCCCTCGGAGCGCCCGAAGCGCTTGGGCGCGGATGGCAACCCGAGCGACTTCGACACCACGCCGACCGAAGCGCTGAAGCGCCTGGCGGAAGCCTGCCGCTACAGCTCTCGCGAGCTCGCGCGGTTCCTCGGGATCTCACAGCGGCAGCTGCAGCGGGTCTTCCGCTCGCGGCTCGGCTGCTCACCTCAGGCCTACCTGCGCGAGGAGCGCCTGCAGGCAGCCGAACGGCTGCTGCACTCGGCTTCGAGCGTGAAAGAGGTCGCCTATGCGCTCGGCTTCTGCCAGCAGTCGCAGTTCTCGCGTGACTTCAAGGAGCGCTTCGGCCGGCGTCCGTCCACGCTCCAGCGCGCGGCTCGCCAGAGCTCCGTGCCTGCGAGCGAGGCGGACACAGCCCCCGCGACCTGAGCGCTCGAGCGTGCCGCGCGGTCGAGCCTACCGCTCGCGCTGGAAGTCGGAGCCTAGGGCTCGCGATAAAAGCGCGGCACGCGCCGGGACACGCTGGTCAGCACTTCCCAGGGGATGGTGCCGAGATCGCGGGCGATCTCGTCCGCGTAGATGCTGTCCTCGCCGGCAGGGCCGCGCTGGGCACCGAGCGCCACGCACTCGTCGCCGACGCGCACGCCGGGGATATCGGTGACGTCGAGCATGGCCATATCCATGCTCACGGTGCCGACGATCGGCGCGCGGCGACCGCGAACCAGCACGAAGCCGCGGTTCGAGAGCCCTCGGCTCAAGCCGTCGGCGTAACCCATGGGGATGGTGGCGATGCGGCTCGGGCGCTCGGCGCGCCAGGTGGCGCCGTAGCCGGTAGCCATGCCGACCTCGAGGTCCCGCAGCGCGATCACCTCGGTGCTGACGCGCATCACGGCCTTCAGCTCGGGGCACGCGCCCTGGTGCGGCTCGACGCCGAACAGCGCGATGCCGGGGCGCACGATGTCGAGGCGCGAGCGCTCGCTCTTCAAGGTCGCGGCCGAATTTGCGGCGTGGCGCAGCGGAACTTCCAGGCCCTCACGCCGGAGCTCGGCGCACGCGCCGTCGAATAGATCGAGCTGGCGTTCGATCGAGTCGGTGTCCCACGAGTCGGCGCACGCAAAGTGCGTCATCGCGGCTTCGAGCTTCACGCCCGGCGAGCTCTGGATGAGCTTGCCGATTGCGGCCACGTCTTTCGGCGCGACGCCGAGGCGCGCCATCCCGGTGTCGATCTTGAGGTGGATCTTGACCGGCTCGGAGCCCGAGTAGCGCACCTCTTCCGAGAGCGCCAGCACTTGCGAGGGCTCGTGGATCACCGGCTGCAGGTCGTGGCGGACGAGCTCGCCCCAGGCGCGGCCGTAGTAGCCGCCCATCACCAGGATCGGCAGGCGGATGCCCGCTTCGCGCAGCTCCACCGCTTCTTCCAGCAGCGCCACGCACACGCCGCTCGCGCCTGCCCGCTCCAGCGTTCGCGCTACCGCTTTGGAGCCGTGACCGTAGCCGTCGGCTTTGAGCACGGCCCAGACCCGCGCACCGCCCGCCGCTCGCTGCATCACGCGCAGGTTGTGGCGCAGGTGAGCGAGGTTCACTTCCGCCCGGGTCGGACGGACCGCGTCGGCTGGAAGGGCTCGCTGGGGTCGCAAGACGCGCGGAAGCGGGGTGGCAAGCGCCGCGTTGCCGGCAGGGGCTGAAACGACTCCGGACGCGGTTCGCTCTCGGGTCATGGAGCCTTTGGCACGTACCGCCGAAGCGCGCTCCCCGTCAACTTTGTCGCCGCTCGCTCCACCCGCAGGCGCACTGCAATTATCTGGCAGCATTACTCGAAGCAACGCCGCATGCAGAGCTTGTAGTCCTCGTCGCAAGCGCACGGCTTGCTCGGTTTGCCGTCGGATTGGCTGCGCCCCCCGGCGCCTCCGGCTGCGACGGCGGAGCTTTCTCCTGCGGTTCCGCCGCTCTCCGGGCACTTGGCCGCCCGACACTCGAGACGCGAGCGTTGGCAGGTATCCGAACATTCCGCCCCAGGCGCGGGCGGCGTTGCGCTGAGATTCGGCGGGGGCAGCGCGGGCGCGGTGCCCGCGGCAATCGGCGGTGGCGGTGCGTGCACGCTCGTCGGTGCAGCCTCCGGGGTTGCATACACCTCACCTGGCGCCGGATGCGCCGAGGGCTCGAGCCGCAGCGTGGGCCGCGCGAAATCGCCGTTGGCGAACAGGCGCAGCCGCCGGCGGGCGTAGTCGACGCGATCCTTCGGCTGCCCGAAGCGGTAGTTCTCGAGCCATTGCTCCCAGCAGTGCCGTCGGTGTGTCGGAACGATCTCGAGATCGAGATCGAGCCGGTAACAATGCTCGAAGCGCACGTTGCCTTCGTAGATCGTCTGTACGCTGGGGCCGCACGCCGCCGCAAACAGCAGCGCAACACCGAGCAAGCTGCAAACGCTGCGCGCGCGGAACATGGCGCGGATCCTTCCTTACCGAGACGGCGCTCGCAAGCGCGGTCTGCTATGAGGTCTCGAAATGTTCACCGGCATCGTCGAAGCGACCGGAGAGCTGCGAAAAACCAGCAGCAGAGGTGATGGCTTTCGCGCGACGATCGAGGCGCCGTTCGCCGGCCTCGCGCTCGGCGAGTCGGTGGCGGTGAACGGCGTGTGCCTCACCGTCGCGGCGCTCGCAGGCTCCGGGTTCGAAGCCGACATCTCACCGGAGACGGCGAGGGTCACGACGCTCGCGGGTTTGCCTCCGGTCGCGGAGGTGAACCTCGAGCGAGCGCTCAGCGCCGGTAGTCGACTCGGCGGTCACTTCGTGAGCGGACACGTGGACGGCATCGCGCACGTGCGCAAGCTCGAGCCGGCCGGCGACGCCGTACTCGTCGAAATCGAGCCCCCGAGCGAGCTCGTACGCTTCATCGCCGCCAAGGGCTCGGTCACGCTGGACGGCGTCTCTCTGACGGTAAACCGCGTTCACCAAGCTCGCTTCGAGCTGATGCTCGTCCCGCACACGCTGGCCGTGACCACGCTGAAAAGCTGGCAGCCGGGCGCGCCCGTGAACCTCGAGGTCGATGTGCTGGCGCGCTACGTGGCGCATTTTCTGAGCTCCGCGCCCGAGATGGTTCCACCGCGCTGAAAGCTCGGCTGCGAAAGGCGCTGCCAAACGCCGCGCCCGGGGTGCTAGATAGATGCCCCTCGCCATGAGCGCGCTCTCCACTGGTCCCGATTCCCGACAGCTCGACATCGAGCCCGAGTCGCTGCGCCGCGTGCAGGCCGCGATCGACGACATTCGCGCCGGCAAGATGGTGATCCTCGTGGACGACGAGGATCGCGAGAACGAGGGCGACCTGTGCATGGCCGCGTCGTGCGTCACGCCTCAGGCCATCAATTTCATGGCCATGCACGGCCGAGGGCTGATCTGCCTCGCGCTCACCGATCAACAGGTGAAGCGCCTGGACTTGCCGCTGATGAGCGCGCCGGGTCGCGGCGGTCCTCCGCTCGGCACCGCCTTCACCGTGGCGATCGAGGCGCGGGAAGGCGTCACGACCGGCATCAGCGCCGCCGATCGCGCGCACACGATCCGCGTCGCGAGCGATCCCAACGCCAAGCCCACCGATATCGTCGTGCCGGGCCACACCTTCCCGCTGGTGGCGCGCACCGGCGGCGTGCTGGTGCGCGCCGGCCAGACCGAGGGCTCGGTCGATATGGCGCGCCTCGCCGGCCACAACCCCGCCGCGGTGATTTGCGAGATCATCAAGGACGACGGGACGATGGCGCGCATGCCCGATCTCGAGGCTTTCGCTGCTCAACACGGCCTGCGCATCCTGACCATCGCCGACCTGATCGCCTACCGGCTGCAGACCGAGCGCTTCGTCGAGCCCGTGGCCGAAGGGCAGATCGTGCTCGATCGCACCGGCAGCGAGTGGACCGCCGCGGTCTTCCAGGCGACCATCGATCAGCGACAGATCCTCGCGCTCGTGAAGGGTTCTCTCGAGGGTGATGCGCCCGTGCTCTGCCGCATGCACTCGGGGTCCGCGCTGGGAGACATCTTCAGCTCGCCGCTCAGCGAGGGCGGGCGCAACCTGGGCGAGGCCATCGACCGCATCGAGCGCGCCGGGCGCGGGGTGATCGTGTACCTGCCGCCTCGCGGTGATCTCGCGGCCGAGCTCAAGGCGGTGCTCCGCAACGCCGATCCGCGCAGCGCTCCAGCGCACGCGCCGCCCAGCGTGCGTCCCCCGGCGAGCGGCGCGGACAGGCCCTACGC
>JALYWZ010000595.1 GCA_030852505.1 Myxococcota bacterium
GCCCGCGCGGCTCAAGGCCGTGAGCACGCGCCGCACCGTATCCACGCCGTCCTGGTCACTCCCGACCTGCACGAAGTGCCCGCCGCGCGCGACGAGCCCGGATTCCCAGCGTTGCGCGAGCTCGTGGAGCGCGTCGAGGTAACCCTGCCGCGCAAGAGCCGCGTCGGTTTCGACGCGCGCTTCGCCCTCGAGCGCGGCCAGCGCCAGCGGCCCTTGAAACGGAAACGTCAGCTCCGCGGGGTCGAGCACTTGAACCACCACGACCGCGCGCCCCCCGGCCGCGAGCGCGCCGATAAGGTCCGGCGCCGACGCCGGCAGGTCGAGCAAATCGCTCAACACGACCACGGCCGACCCGCGCCGCGCGAAGCGCATCGTCGCAGACAGCGCGATCTCGAGCGCGTTGCTGTCCAATTCACCCTTGGGAGTGACGGCCTCCAAATGCCCGACGATGCGCTCGAATGCGTCGCGCCCGCCCGTGGAAGGCAGCGGCACCGCCTTCTCGCCGCCCGCGAAGTCGAGCGCCACCCGGTCGCCGCGCGAAAGCGCAACCCGTCCGAGCGCGGCCGCGATCAGCGCCGCGTAAGCGTACTTCGCCCCGGGCGCACCCTGGCTCGCGTAGCTCATCGACGCGCTGGCATCGACCACCAACCGCAGCGAGCGATCCGTCTCGGTCTCGAACTCGCGGATCAAAAGCATCCCGTGGCGCATCCGCGCGTGCCGATCGAGGAAGCGCAGCTCGTCGCCCGCCACGTAGTTCCGGTGCCCGCCGAACTCGATCCCCGCGCCGCGCCGGGAGCTCTTGTGCGCGCCCGCGTACACGCCCTCGGCCACGGCTCGCGCCGTCAGCCGCAGCGGCGCCAGGCGACCCCAGTCGATCGCCTCGCGGAGCTTCACTTTTCGGGTTTCGGGGTGGGACACGCGCGCAAGATCTTGGGGCTGGTGTGGACGGGGTTCAGCACCGCCAAGGGTTCACGCTTCCGCCACTCGTCGCAAGCGGAACGCGCCAGCCCCACCGCATCCAGCGCCACATAAGCCTCCACGAGCTCCCGGTAGACCCGCGCCAGCTGCTGCTCGGTCAGCGCGTTCGAGGCGATGAACCGACTGCCTCGAGCCACCGCGTCCACGTAGCGCCCGCTCCGCACGTCCGCGATCAACAGCGGGATCTCCTGTGCGATCTTGCGCTGAGCCTTGAGCGTCGCGCCGAGCGACTCCGAAAACACGCTCTCCGCTGCGCGCGCCGCGGCCCGCTTCCCCGTGTCCGTCAGCGGCAGATTGCTGAGCGGCACCAGAAGCACCATCCCCGGCTCGATGCCGCGCCCCTTCAAGTTGTTGTAGCGGTCGAGGATCCAGGCCTTGTTCATGTCGCCCAGGAACCGCAGCGCGATCGCGATCAGCGTCTCGTTCGGCCGGACCACCACCCGCAGGTTGTAAGGGATGACGATCTCCGCCCCTTCTTCGGGGAACAACCAGGGCATCGAATCGTTCGCGAGCGCCAGCACGTCCGAGCGCTGCGGCAGCCCGAGCGTCTCCGCCGCGAGCGACTCCCACGTCTCCCCGCGGGCCACCCGCCGGTAACCCACCGCGGGCACCTCCAGCAGCATCCCCCGAACGATCGACGACCCGCCCTCGAGGTCCAGCAAGTTCGCCGCCACCAGGATGCGCTCGTATTGAATCTTCCCGTAGTACCGCTCCGCAATCGAAGCGAGCGTATCCCCCGTCAGCACCACGTGCGTGAACGCCGAAGCCGGACGTGGCGCCACGCACAGCGAGGCGGCGGCGAGGAACAGGCTGAGCAGCAGCGGCTTGAGATTCACGACCCGCGAGCTTTGCCGGGGGCGCCGGGTGCGTCAAGGCAAGGCGGATTTGACGGGAATCGGCTAGCGATCGCGGGATGGGCGCGCTCTGCCGCGGATCGCGCGAGTCAGGCAGCGTTCGAACACTGGCAAGAGATCGCTTTGGTCCAGCGCTTGCTGGAGCAGATCGAGCAGCCATCGAATACGTTCCTCGTCGAGCTGCCCCTGGGCAGCGAGGACGGCAACCACGTCCTCGAGGTCCTTCGGTCGCCCAGCCAGCACCTTCATCACGACGAGATCCTCCGGGCTTGCCACCGGCACTCGTTGGCCGCTCACTTCGACGATGCGGACTCCATCGAAGAACAACTCCTCGATTCCGGGCCCCGCCAGGACAATGTCGAGCGGCGTCTTTGTGGACTCGTGAAGGACCGGAATCACGCGGGTCTGATCGATAAAAGCTCGATCGTTGATTCTTGGAGTGAACCCTGCGCCTGCCAGGGCCGAAACGAACGCGGACGCTTCGAGTGAGCCTATCTCCACCGTTACGTCGACGTCTTCGGTGAACCTGGCTGCTCCATAGAGAATGGCCGCCTGCGCGCCAAACACGTACCAGCGAACGTTCAGCCGCGATAGGACACGGCCGAGCGCTGCATAGATCTCAGCGTCGGCCGACGACATGGGCCGTCGTGTCCAGCTTCCTCTTCAAGGCGATGTGGTGCTCGAGGTCGTCCTGGCGCGCCTCTACACTGGGTCCATCCGGGTGCAGACTTGCCCAACGTCGGGCCATGCCCTGGACGGCTTGACGGCTCCCGGCCGCGCCCTCGCGCCGATACCGGTCCCCCAGGAAAGCCAGCTTCTCATCAGCCACCAGATCCCAGCGCCTGGCAGCAAACGCGCGCAGCTGTTCTCGAGAGGGCGTCCGCTTGTTCGCTTGGGTCACGCGCAAATTCTGCCCTCAAAAGCAGTGCATGCAAGGTCAAACCGACGGCTCGTCGAGCCGGAGCCGAGCGAGGACGTTACTTGACGGGGATCCGTCGAGGCCTGCCCTCGGCGCGAGATGCAGCGAGGTGGCTCTGCCGACGTTGTTTGACGTAATTCGGACTCCGGTTCGGTTCACATCCGATAGCGCACTGCCGATTTGGCTCCCTCTGGCCTGCTCAAATGCGGAGGTTGATCCCTTTTGTGCGTGACAGACTGCCTGGTCACTTCTTCACTTCAAGTCGTGTCAACGCTAACTCCAGAGGGTCACTTTTCGGATTTCCGAATAGAGCCACTGACTTGCGCGCTGGCTGCGTGTTCGGTTTTCGTCACGAAAAAAATCATGAAAAAAGTCAGGTGAGATTTGGCTCTATTGCTGTATGAATAGCGCTCGCGCGACTTCGGTGAGCGGAGTCTCGTTTTGGGAGTGAGAGCCTCGCGCAGCGGAGTTGTGCCTGCTGGCGCGGATATAAGGGGTCGCTCAATGGCTGGTAGCTGGTTTCGTCAAGCTTTCGTGGGGTTTCTCGTGCTCGCCGGCGCGTGCAGCGACGGTCGCCTGCCGATACGGATCGAGAAGGGCCCGTCGGTGTCCAACAGCAGTCCCTGACTGCCACCCAGACCCGAATTCTCGGCTTCGAAGGTACGATTGGAGGAAGTAGCGGCGACTGGCGCGCCGTCACTGGCACTGCCACGTCCAGCACTGTCCACAGCGAGGGCACTCGTTCTCTGTCGCTGTCCGGCGGCACCAGCCCCAGCGCCCGCAGCACCTCCATCTCCACCCTCGGCACACTGGCTTCGCAGGCCGCCATCGACGTCCAAGTGCCGACGTCCCTGCAAGGCCAGGGCTGGCTCGGCCAGGTCGCGCTCACGTTCAACGCACCCTCCGCGGGCGTGCACAACATCAACGCCGGCGCCGCGGCCCTCTCCGGTCCAGTCGGAACCTTTCGCCGCTACACGATTGGCATCCCGCCGTACGTCGTAACCGCGCTGAACACGCACTCCTATTCGGACCTCACGATCACCGTTCAACTCACGGTGCCGAACACATCGGGAGCGTTCCTCCTCGACGCCCTCACGTTGACTCCGGGCGGAGGGGGCGGCGGCTCTGGCGGCTCCAGCGGTGCGGGCGGAACGGCGGGCAATGGCGGGACCTCCGGCGGCGGAATCTCGGGCGGAGGGGTCGGCGGAGGTCAAGGAGGCAGCGCCGGCAGCTTGTCGACCGGCGGCACCATCGGCGGCGCTGCGTCGGGCGGCGTTGCTGGAGCCAGTGGCGGCGTCGCGGG
>JALYWZ010000596.1 GCA_030852505.1 Myxococcota bacterium
TCTCCATGGCGCGGAGCGCCGCCGCCGTGTCCGTCGAGAAGTACGGGTTGCCGGTGCCAGCCGCGAAGATCACCGCGTGGCCGCGCTCCAGGTGGCGGATCGCGCGGCGGCGGATGTACGGCTCCGCGACCTGCTTGATTTCGAGCGCCGTCATCACGCGCGTGGCGACGCCTGCGCGCTCGAGGGCGTCTTGCAGAGCGAGGGCGTTGATCACCGTCGCGAGCATGCCCATGTAGTCGCTCTGCGCGCGGTCCATGCCTTCGCTGGCGCCGCGCAGACCGCGGAAAATGTTGCCGCCGCCCACCACCAGTCCGATCTGCACGCCCGAAGCGGCGACCTCGGCGAGCTCGTCTGCAGTGGCCTTGAGCGTTGCCGTGTCGATGCCGGAGCCGCCCTGTCCACCGCTCAGCGCCTCGCCGCTCAGCTTGATGACCACGCGCTTGTACTTGAGCTTGGGTTCGGAGGTCTCCACGGATGGGTGAGTAGCCGGGCGGGCTGCGCCTGGCAACCGCCAATCCCCGATTGGCCGGCTGGGCGAAATGACGTTAGGATCCGACGCGGAGATGGTCGGGCGCGAGGCTGTTGGCGTGGTGGTGATGCTGGTGCTCAGCGGGTGCGGAGCGCTCGTCGAGGACTCGTCGCCCGGCCCGGGCCGCGCATCGGACGGCCGGGAGCTCGCCACGGAATGGCCCGCAGCCTGCGACCCCGCGCCGAACGAGTACCCGAGCTGGTCACCGGACAGTTGCGACCTGCGCTGGCTGACCGTGCCGGCAGCACACGATTACGTCGTCAGCTTGGTCACCGACTCCTCCGGCATCTTTGTGTTGCTGGGCGATCCCGCGACGTCGACGGAGCGGGCCGATGCGCGGCTGTATCGCTACTCGTTCGAGGGAGCGCCCGAGGCCGAAGCGGCTCTCACGATCAGCGAAGGGCGCGGCAGAGTCGCTGATCGATCGGGACGCGCCGCAGAGGATGAACTCGACGCGGACTTCGTTCCTCGACGTCGCGGCGGACGACACGCTGCTGCTCACCTGGATCGACTCGTCCCTGACGCGAAAGGACTTCACGCCACCGAACGCGATCTCGATCGCGTCGATTGGCTTCGACGGCGCGCTGGGCGAGCCGAACAGACTCGACCTGGGACGTCTGAGCGGCGTGGCGGGAGTACATTTCGCGGGCGAGCTCCGCGTGGGGCTGTCGCGGCTCGCGGACGAGTCGAGTGCGGCCTTGAGAGTCACCCCGGACGCGGAGCGGATCGACGTGCAGACGTTGGGGGAGCGGATCACGGAGCTCCTGGCTTTCGTCCCCACTCCGGCCGGCTTTGCCGGCTTGACCCAGCGGCGCACGCCCGACGGTGTCAGCGGATCCATGCTCGCCGTGGGGAGCTGCCGGCGCGTCCCCTGAGCCGGGCTCGACGGAGGCCCGCCCGTGGTGTAACTGCCGGGCAATGTCGCGGCTAGGAATCGGGCTGTGCCTCACGCTGGTGGCCGCTCCGCTGCTCGGGGCAGGCTGCAAGAAGTCGGAGGCCCCGGCCCCCGCCGCGAGCGCGAGCGCTGCTTCGCCGGCGGCCAGCGCTGCGGCCTTCGAGCTGAGTGACGAGCAGGCGGCGCAGGTGCTCGCCAAGGTCGGCGAGCACACGATCACCCTCGGGGATTACGTGGCCGCGCTCGAGCGCATGGATACGTTCGAGCGGCTCCGCTACCAGTCGGCGGATCGGCGCAAGCTGCTCTTGAAGGAGATGATCGACGTGCAGCTGCTCGCCGACGAGGCGAAGCGGCGCGGGCTCGACAAGCTGCCGGAGACCGAAGAGCGCCTGCGCCAGGTGCTGCGCGACGAGCTGATGAAAGAGGTGCGCCGCTCGGTGCCGAGCGCGAGCGATCTGCCCGAAGCCGACGTGCGCAAGTACTACGACGAGCACAGGGAAGAGTTCTCGGACCCCGAGCGCCGCCGGGTCTCGCACATCGCCGCTGGCAACCGCGCGGCCGCGGAAAAGCTGCTGGAAAAGGCCAAGGCCGCCAGCGCCGCGGAGTGGGGCGCGATGGTGCGCGAGAACTCGATCACCCCGGTCCCGAAGGAGCTCGGGAGCATGCCAGTGGAGCTCGCGGGCGACCTCGGCATCGTCGGCCCGCCCGGCCACCCGCGCGGCGCGAACCCGCGCGTCTCGGAGGCTGTCCGCGCGGCCGCCTTCAAGATCGAGAAGACCGGCGATGTGCTGCCCGAGGTCGTCGAGGACAAGGGCAAGTTCGAGATCGTACGGCTCACGGCGATCACCCCGGCACGCGATCGAACCTTCGCCGAATCCGAGCGCAGCATCCGCGTCACGCTGGTGCAGCAGCTCGTGAAACAGAAAGAGGCCGAGCTCGACAAGGAGCTGCGCGCGCGCTTCCCGGTCACGATCGACGAGGCCGCGCTCGGCAGGATCCAGGCGAAACCACCGGCCCCGGCAAAGCCCGCGCCGCCACGCAAGACCGGTGGCTGAGGTGTCTCTCTCGCTGATCGGCGACGAGGCGGCCGCCTCTGCGGAAGACTGGAAATTCCAGCTCCGACACTCCGTGCGCTCGACCGCGGAGCTCTCGCGCCACCTCGTGCTCAGCGATGAAGAGCGGACGGGCTCCGAGCGCGCCGAGGCCGAGGGCTTCCCGATCGCGATCACGCCGTATTACCTGAGCCTGGCCGATCCGAGCGATCCGAGCTGTCCGATCCGGCGCCAGGTCGTGCCGCGCGCGCAGGAAGCCGTCGAGGTGCCAGGCGATCTGCGCGACCCGCTCGGTGAGGTCGCGCACGAGGTCGCGCCGGAGCTCGTGCAGCGCTACCCCGACCGCGCGCTCTTGCTGGTGAGCGATCGCTGCGCGGTGTACTGCCGGTTCTGCACGCGGAGCCGCATGGTCGGGCAGGGCGGCGGGCCGCGCTCGCTCGAGCGCCTCGACAGCGCGTTCCGCTACCTCGAGGCGCATCCGGAGCTCAAAGACGTGATCATCAGCGGCGGTGATCCGCTGGCAATGGGCACCGAGCGCCTGGTCGAGCTCGTGGCGCGGGTCCGGCAAATCCCCAGTGTCGAGACGATCCGGCTCGCGACGCGCGTACCCGTGGTGCTCCCGCAGCGCCTGCAGCCCGAGCTGCTCGCGGCGCTCCGGCCCTTCCACCCGCTGTGGGTGATGACGCACTTCAATCACCCCAAAGAGTTGAGCGACCGCGCGCGCCGCGGGCTCGAAGCGCTGGCGGACGCGGGCTTCCCGGTGATGAACCAGAGCGTGCTCTTGCGCGGCGTGAACGACGACAGCCGCGTGCTCGCCGAGCTGTTTCGCGGCCTCGTGCGCTCGCGCGCGCGCCCGTATTACTTGCTCCAGACCGATCCGGTGCGCGGCAGCGGCCACCTGCGCACGCCGCTGTCTACGGGGATCCGCATCATGGAAGAGCTCCAGGGCCGCCTGTCGGGGATCGCGCTGCCGAAGTTCATCGTCGATACACCCGGCGGCATGGGCAAGGTCCCGGTCGGGCCGGAGTGGGTCGTCCACCGCGGCGACGGGGTGACGCGGTTTCGCACCCCTCGCGGCGTCGAGGTGGACTACGTCGATCCGCCGGCGTCGTAACGGCGCTCCCAGGGGGCTTCTCCGCGAGGCTGGTGACGCGCGGCAAAATCGGAGTCATGGTTTCGCCGTGGACGTGAGGTCGCCATGAAGCGCGTGGCACTGACGGTGCTTCTTGCCGTGCTGGTCGCGGGTGCGACGGGCACGAGCGTGCTCGCCAAGGGCGCGATGTGTACGGACGGGGTCACGCTCGAAGATCGCGTGCCGCCCGAGCCCGGGCTCTTGAGCGCCTGGGTCGCGGCGCGCCACGAGCAGCTGCTCGAACGCCCCGCATACCTCGAGCTCGAGGGCCAGGCGCGCACCACCACCTGGGGCGAGCTCGGGATCGAGCTCGACATGACGCAGACCGAGGAAGCGCTGCGCGCGGCGCTATCCGAGCGCGGCGAATGCACCGAGTTTTCTCGGCTGAAGCGCCGCTACGCGCCCGTGCCGCCCGATGCCGTGGCCGTCGCGCCGCGGTTCTCGTT
>JALYWZ010000099.1 GCA_030852505.1 Myxococcota bacterium
CCCGCCGCGAGCGAGCTGTACCTGCCGGGGAAATACGTGCGCAACAAGCTCAGCAGTCAGACCAACCCCCGCGAGCCAGTCCTCAAGCTGCAGATCCTCGACGCGCGGCGCAAGCCCATGCCGGGCGCGCTCTATTCGCTGACAATGGGCGAAACCGACGCCAGCGGCGTCACGGACGAGGATGGCTTCTTGGTCGAGCGCGTGCCCGAGGGGGCAGAGGGCGGCGTGCTGATCGTGCAGCAAGGCCCGACCGTGCAGCTACGGTTCCGGTCCCTCGATGACGCTGCCACCCCGAAGGGCGCGCAAGATCGCCTGAGCAACCTCGGCCTCTTGCATCACACCGCGGCGACGGGAAATGATGACGACGACTTCCGGCTGGCGCTATCGGGCGCGCAGAGCTCGATCGACAGCCTCGACGTGACTGGACAGCTCGACGCAGAGACGCAAGGCGAGCTCGCCCGCCAACACCTGAGCTGAGGGATCGACAGCGATGCCGGACGACCAGGACAATCAGACCGTCTCGCTCTCGAGAGCCAACGCCGTGGCCGTGCCCGTGGACCCGGCTGGCGTGAGCGCCGCGCGTTGGGCAAAGCTCATCGACCGGAAAGACAACAGCAAGGTCACGCCGTTTATCGACGGCGGCGAGGCCTTCGTCGAAATGGGGAAGGTCCTGTTGCTCCCCAACGGTCCGAAGGACTTCATCTATCTCGCGGGCTGGGATTTCGCGCCGTCGACCCTCATGGGGCAGGCGACCATGGGCGATCTGCTGAAGATTGCCGACCAGCGGGGCGTGATGATCCGGGCGCTGTTCTGGATGAACAGCAAGCCGGGGCAACGCCCGAACGGCTTTGCCTCGGGACCGCCTCCCAACAACGCGCCGATGGTTCAGTTCATCGAAAACCTGAAGAACGGCGCGGCCATCCACGACAACCGGCACCTCAACTTCGGCTCCCATCACCAGAAGATCCTGGCCGTGAAACACGGCGACCGGGTAACCGCGTTCTGCGGCGGGCTCGACATCCACCCGCTCCGCAGCACAGCGGGCTGGCACGACGTGCACTGCATGGTCGAAGGTCCCGGAGCCGAAGCGCTCGCCGCGGTCTTTCTCGAGCGCTGGTCGGACCACCCGTGGAAACAGTTCGCGAATGCGGCGACCTTCATCGTGCCGCCGAAGCAGCGCAGCGTGGGCGAACACTACACGAAGGTGCTCCGAACCTACGGTGAGGGGTCGTTCTTGGGCGGCCTCCGCGTCCCGGCGGGCACGGCAAGGATCGGCGGCACCCTGGAGCTTGGCACGATCCGAGCTCCCGAGAGGTACGCGTTCGCGCCCAACGGAGCCACGAAAATCTTGGATTTCCTGGTGAAAGCCATCGAAAACACCGAGCGGTTCATCTACATCGAGGACCAGTACCTGGTGCAGTCGACCAAGATGCGGGCGCTGAAGGGTGTGAGCATCGCTCATCACCTAGCCAATAAGGTGGCCGAGAGCGGCTTCAAGAAGCTCGTGATCTTGCTCGCCCGCACGGATCATATCCAGGGAGAGATGCATCAGGCCTGGCGGAGGCGCCGCGCCTTCATCAACCCGATCAAGAAGGCCGCTCCCGACAAAGTGATCGTCTGTCACTACGCAGCCAGGGCGGGCTCGCGCTTCATCCACTCCAAGACATGGATCTTCGACGACGAGGTCGCTCTAATCGGCTCGGCCAACTGTAACCGCCGGGGCTACAGCCACGACAGCGAGGTGGCGATCGCCGTCTCCGACGAGAATCCTCCGCTGTCCACGGCGGGTGAAGGCGCGGCGACGCCCGGGGACGCTCCCGGCAAGCGTCTGTTTCTCGCGCACAGCCTCCGGATCAGCTTGTGGCAGAAGCACCTGAAGCCCGTGGTCGGTCAACCTCCGACCGTGCGCGACCTGTTGGATCCGGTCGCGTCGGCCACGCGCTTCTGGGCAAAACCCGCGGCGGACGCGCCAATCGAGCCGTACGACGTCGACGGAGACAAGACAGCGGGGCCCACCATGCAGGACAGGCGCATCACCGAGCCGCTGTTCGGGAGGACCTTGGCCGGCGACTTCGACTCCGACTGGGACATCTTGCTCGATCCCGACGGGCCGTGAAGACCCTCTATTTCGTGCTCATCCCGCTGTTCATGGTGACTCTTACCGTGATCGCCTGGTTGTGGAACGGGCCCGCCGCTTTCGTGCCGGGCATCCCGGGGAGCTGGGTTTTCGTGGGTTCGCCGTCAGGTCTCACGTCCTCGACGAACTCCTTCGCAGAGGCGGGAGTGCCGAGGCTGACGGCGGTGCTCCGCTCCGTGTGCGCCGGAGTGGCGGCGCTATCGGCCCTCGGGCTCGTGCTCCACCGCTGGCTCGGAGAGTGGCGCCTGCCGTCTCTGCTCGTGTACGGGATCTACGGAGTGACGCTCCCGATCGTTTGCGCGTCGACGGTCGCGCTCCGGTCGCGACCTCCGCCGGAACGTTATGCCGCGTCGCTGCCTCTGCACGTCGCGATCCGGGTGACGCGGCCTGCGTCAGCGCCTCCTTCAGAGACGGTGGCGCCCGGCCTGACCCTGCATTTCGACTGTCTGGACTCCCGGTGTGGCGTCCGCGCCGGTGACGGGTGTGCGGCGTATCCCGACTATCCGCCGCCCGAGCACTGGAAGCTGCGACGGGACGAGCGCCGCGGCTGGTGGGCTTTCGACACGGGCGAGGCCCAGATCCTCTTTCGCGACGGCGATCACGCCTGCCTAGCGCCTCGCCACGTGCACGTGATGAGGGACGTGCGGCCGGCAACCGGCGCCTACGTGCTCGCGTTCGCGCTGGTCCTTTTCGCAACGCTTTCGGCGCTCAGCATGCGGAGCGCGAGCGCGCGCCGGGCCCGGTTTTTCGGATTCCTCGCGCTTCTTTCGTGCGCGTGGGCGCTCTATCCCGCGTTGCCCGCGCTGCTGACCGTCTGGTTCTAGCGATCATTCCCGGAGAGCTGTGGCCCTCGTTTTTTGCTTTCTCCGGGTGCTTCGACTTTGGAAATGGCTCTGGGATGGGCCATCCGCTTATGTGCCCGGGATCGATGGTCGGAAGATCTTCGACCCGCTGACAGCACGTACCAGCTTGCCTTTACTTTGATCGCGGGCGCTACGCTAATGCTGGTTTCGCGGCGAAAGGCGTTGCGGCGAAAGGACAGCCGCGGCGCCCGCACCCGCGAATTCGGAGTGCTCGTGCTGTCCGCGTGGGCGCTGTATCCACTGCTGCCCGCGCTGCTGACCGTCTGGTTCTAGCGGTGCTAAAAGGAGCTTCATGGCAACAACCCATCGCGTCATCGTTCACACGACGGGTGAAGAGGTCGTCGTGCCCATCGCCGAGCCAAACCCGCCGGGCTGGAAGGACACAGGGGTGTCCGGAACGGCACAAGAATGCTTCACGCACCTCGCGATTGCGATCCGGCTCAAAGAAGAAGAAGCTGCGCTTCCGAAACCCGGCGTCGCCTGAGTCGGCGCGCTCGGCGCGGGAACGGGTGGCGTTCCGTCGCGCGACAGGTTAGCTTCGTGCGTGGTTCGGGTGAGTGGGTAGCATGCTACAGGTCCGCGTCAGGTTTTCGAGTTCTGCGACGGCGCCGGGTAACGGCGGCACGCCGATGCGGGTGTCCGTCGCAAGGCTCGTGCTGGAGGCGCGCGGCGCTCCCCAGAGCAACGCGAGACGCGGTACGGGCAAGCCGGCGACGATCGAGTTCCACGGCCGCTACCTGCGCGAGCTCCGCAAACAAGACGAAGCGCCCGAGTTTGCGCTGGTCGCCAAGCTGTCGGGCAGCCTCGCGTTCGACGAGAAGACGCTGATTCCCCGCCTTACGATCGGCGCGGACGCCGAGCTCGAGCACGAGGAGCCGAAGCCGGAGGAGGGTCAGCCGTTCCGGCAGCTCAAGCTCGAGTTCGCGCCAGAAAACTTTCTCGAAATCCCGAGTGCGGAGTCAGCTGCTTGCCGGTTGCGCTTGCCGACGCCGACCGAGGTCGAGGGTGAGCCCGAGCCACGGCACTTCGAGCTCACGACCGTGCTGAAGGTGGGCGGTGCAGCCGAATCCGAGCTCGAGGTGAGCGACGTGCTCGACGTTCCGCTCGGTCCGATCCGCGTCGGGCTAGTGGTCGAGTGGCCGAGCGCGCTCGACGAGTCGGTGCCGACGGACCTGTTGCTCGTCGCCAAGCAAGCAGGCATCGAGCGCAAGCTCGAGTGGCTGCAGGGCGACCTCGACGGCGACCGCCGCCGCTTCCTGTTCCGCGGCATCCTCGGGGCCGCGCCCGTAGACCTGAACGCGATCTCGCAGGGCAAGACGTTCGTGCTCTGGGAGCAACAAGACATCACCCAGCTCGGCAAGCCGAACGTCTGGAAGAACACGCTCGAGGACGTGTTCGCGATCCCGGCGAGTCCGTCGGACGGAGAAAAGCCCAGCTTCGTGTCGAAGGCGGTGTTGCGCTCGAACGTCGTCAAGCCGACACAGCTCGAGTTGGGCAATCTGGACGCCGTCGACCCGTTCGAGGAGGCGTAGCGTGGCGACACCGATCCGCATCCTGGTCCTGAACGTGGGCGAAGACGGAGCGCTCACTCCCTCGACCGACGCCCAGGTGGTGGTCGGGCGCCGTGACCTGTTGGGGGACTCCAGCTTTCCTCACGCGGACTTGCTGCAGACGCACTTCGAGAGTGGCGGGCACTACGTCAACGTCTCCGGTGATCCCAAAAATGAGCCCGACGCCGGCGAATGGTTGCTCGTGGTCCGAGCCAAGGACAAGGCGACGGTCGTCCAGCGCCTGACCTTTTCCACGACGGACGACGTGGTGCGGGCCGCCGCCGGTTGGGGTGGCGTCGGGGGAGCCGCGCAGACCGCGGCCAGCGTCTCGATCGCCAACTACGTCGAAGCCAAGGAAGAGGTGGACGCCGACCGACCGAAGCAATCGGTGCTCACGGTCAAGCTGTTTCCGGCCGTACATTTCGTGGCGCTGGCCTGTGTGCAGAGCGACGCGACCTTCGACCTGTTCTCGATCGGCCGGCGCGATCGACTGTTCGAGCTCGGCATGCTGAACGCGGGCTCGCATGCCCACCTGCTCAGCACGCGGCGCCAGGTGACCGAGGTCTTCGTCAAGAGCCAGAAGCCGGCCGTCAACTCCTGGGTCAAGGTCGCAGAGCTCACTCCCCAGGGTGATGGACAGAAGAACGGGATCCTGGAGTTTTACGGCGTGTTGCAGCAGATCGGCGCCGAGCAGCCGGGAACCGTGATCGAGGCCGCCTATTTCGGCCACGGCTGGCACGCGGGGCCGGTGGTGCGCAACACCAGCGACCAGGGCGCGGACCTCCTGACGCGCGACCCGAACGACTTCGACGGCAGGCCGAAGGACTGGCACCCGCGGGGTACGCTCGCCAACCAATTTCCGAAGCTCAAGGACGCGCTGCGCTCGGACGGCCGCTTCTTCATGGCGGGGTGCAGTCACATGGTGAACGTGATCAACGAGTGCCGCGCCGCCAACAAGCAGGCCAAGGACGGCACCGCCCGGGACGTTTTTTACAAGGCGCCGATGCGAGGCGGACACGTGCACACCACGCTCGACTACACGAAGCGAGCCTTCGGTCAGTTCGTGCAGGCCAAGTTCTTCAACCGCTCCGACATCAACGGTGTCGGCATGGGGCACGCAACGTACATCGGGCTCGCGGCGCAGACGCTGGGCTGCGAGGTGTTCGGCGCCCCCCCGGGCGCGGAGGCAAACCTCGGCCGGGTTCGCGGCAACGGCGGCGTGCGGCACCAGACCATGACGGTGCTGGCGCGGCCGAACACCGAGAACATCAGCGTGATCTCGTACTACGAGCGCGAGTTTGCGACGTTCGAACGCGACGATATCGGATACGCGAGCTACACGAAGATGCTGAGCGAGACGCTGCCCGAGCTCGGATGGCGCACCGAGCGGCACGCCATCTTCGAGGAGTGGGAGTGGGGCAAGCTGCTGCGGCTGCCGAGCGGTTTGCTCGTGCGGCGGGAGAACAAGAACGGCGCCGTCTCTTTTCCGATCCCGCGCAGCGAAGGCACGCTCACGGGTCAGCTGTACGTGCTGCCGCGAGCGCTTCCGCAATTCGTGGCTTTGTTCAATTACCTCGACGGCCGCGTGCAAAAAGTGCTGATGACCCGCGACGACTCGGCTCGGGACATGGGCTTGTTCGTGACGACAGACGGGCAGACGCTGCTCCGGATCCGCGACCGCCCGAGCGGGGACTTCGTGCTGCCCGATCGCAGTATCCCGATGGTGAACATGGAGCTTGGTCCCGGGGAGTCCTGGGTAGTCCCGGAGCCGCCGAACCAGATCTCACAGCCTATCGGCGACATCGAACGGGTCGAGCCGAAATGGTACTGGTAAGGTTCAGTACCCGAGCCCGTGCCCTGCACACGGGTCGCTGAGCGGGAATGCGCGGGGCAAACGCGCCTGCGGCAGAGGGCTGCGCCGAGCGAGCGCCCGCGCGGAGCAGCTCGCCACTTCTTCGCAGGTCACCCGCCCAGCGCACTCGACGCCGGGCTCGGGCAGCTGGTCGCATTCGCTGACGGACGAGCCACCGATCGAGAGTTCACAGGCGCGGATCCGCGTGCAGGCTGCCACCGCGCCGACTCGCGGCTTGGGCGCTTGGAGTCGGCTCGTGCCGGACTCCAGCCTGGCTTCACACACGGAGTGCGGTCGCTGGGTACGATCGACTTGCTCGAGGAGAGTCGCCAGCCGTGAGCAAGTTGCCGCATCGGTGCAGCGGGCCTCGAGTGTGCTCTCGCAAGGTTCGTCTCGAATGCGTTGCTCGAAGCTCGCCGCTGCGAGCTCTGGGAATACCCGGATCAGCTCGGCGAGGACGGCGATGGCTTCGTCGCGTCGTGCGCCCCGCGCCAGGACCACGCGCGGCGTGGCGCATTCTCGGGTCCATGAGGAAGAGGACGCGCCAGGCGCTGGCGTTTCGGCCTGCGGTGACGCGACGCCCGCTGGCGACGGAGGTTCGGGCGCAGGCCTCGCGACCACGGCCGTCGCCGAGCCCAAGGTCCCGGTTCGCGGATCGCCAGCCCTCGAACACGCAGCAAGCGCGAGCGAGCAGACGGACATTGCCCAGCGTTTCCCGTGCCGCATCGAAGCTTCGGCCTCGAACCTACCAGGCGTAGTCTTCCGGCGCAGTCTTGTAGCCCGGAAAGATCGCGTCGAGCTCGGCCTTGGTTTCGTCGCTGAGCTTCAGTTCGAGAGCGCGCAGGCCGCTCGTGAGCTGCTCGATCGTGCGCGGGCCGATGATCGGCGCCGTGACCGCGGGGCGACTGAGCAGCCAAGCCATGGCGACGTCGGCGGGTTCTTCGTCGAGCTTCTGGCACAGGGCGCCGTAGCGCTCGAGCTGCGCGGCGTGGCCCTCGCGCAGCGGCTTGGTCAGGTCGCGGTTGCGCCGGCTGTCACCCGCGCCGCCCGTGCGCCCGCCGAGCGCGAGCACGCCCGAGGCGAGGGGGCTCCACGGGATCACGCCGATGCCGTAGCGCTCGCACGCGGGCAGCACCTCGAGCTCGACCTTGCGCGTGAGCAGGTTGTACTTGCTCTGCTCGGACACGAGCCCGAGCATGCCGCGCTGCTTCGCGATCTCGGATGCTTGCGCGATGTGCCAGCCCGCGAAGTTCGAAGAGCCGATGTACACCACCTTGCCCTGGCGGATCAGTGTTTCCATCGCGATGAAGAGCTCTTCCCAGGGCGTGGCGCGGTCCACGTGGTGCATCTGGTAGAGGTCGATGTGATCGGTCTTCAGCCGGCGCAGGCTGGCTTCGCAGGCCTCGCGGATGTGCAGCGCCGAGAGCCGCGACTGGTTCGGCCACTTGCCCATCTCGCCGTAGACCTTGGTCGCGAGCACCACCTTTTCACGGCGGCCGCCGCCCTGGGCGAGCCAGCGACCGATGATGTTCTCGGTGATGCCCTCACCGATTTGCCAGCCGTAGACGTTGGCCGTGTCGAAGAAGTTGATGCCATGCTCGAGTGCGGCATCCATGATCCCGAACGCATCCTGCTCGCTGGTTTCGGGGCCGAAGTTCATCGTGCCCAGGCAAAAGCGGCTGACCTTGAGGCCCGTGCGGCCGAGGTACGTGAATTCCATGGCGCTAACTCTACGCCACAATTCGGGCTAGCCTGCGCAGATGCGGCGCGTGCTTTGGGCCACCTGTCTTTTCACGCTGCTCGGCTGTCAGCGCAAGGCACCGGGTCCGGAAGAGTGCCAGACGTTCGCGATGGCGGCGCTCGGCGCGAGCCGGATCCAGGATCTCGCGCTCGTGGGTGCCGGCGAGAAGTACCAAGAGCTCGTGCGCGAATGCTTGACGACGCCGTTCGATCGCCAGCTCGTCCAGTGCATGCAGCTCACGGGACGCGCGCGGAGCTGCTTTCAAGCGTTCGAACGCCGGCGGCTGGGCGCCGAGTAGCGTTACGGCGCGCGCGTCGACAGCGCGAAGCCGGCGTCGTCGGCTGGGTCCACGTCTACGGAGAGCGTCGAGCCGTCCGCGACGTGACCGCGGAGCAAGGCTTCCGCCACCGGATCTTGCACGTGGCGGAGCACGGTGCGGCGGAGCGGCCGGGCGCCGAGGGCGGGATCGTAGTCGAGCTCCACGAGCCGCGTTCTGGCCGCGGGCGTCACTTCGAGCTTCAGCCGTCGCGAGCCGAGCAGCCGCTCGACCTCGTTGAGTCTGAGGTCGACGATGCGGGTCAGGCTTTGACGCGAGAGCGGCTGGAACACGACGATCTCGTCGATGCGGTTCAAAAGCTCGGGGCGGAAGAAGCGGCCGAGCTCGCCGAGCAACGTGTCGCGCAGGGCGTCGCGGCCGGCGTCGGTTTCGAGCTCGCCCGGGTCGGCCTCGAGCACGCGGTTCGAGCCGATGTTGCTGGTCAAGATCACGACCGTGTTCGAAAAGTCCGCGAGCCGGCCACGCCCGTCGGTGAGGCGGCCCTCGTCGAGCACCTGGAGCAGCAGGTTGAAGACGTCGTGGTGCGCCTTCTCGACCTCGTCGAAGAGCAGCGCCGAGTACGGCCGGCGGCGCACGGCTTCAGTCAGAAACCCGCCCTGTTCGCTGTCGGCGTAGCCCGGCGGCGCGCCGATCAGCCGCTGCGCCATGTGGCGCTCCATGAACTCGCTCATGTCGAGGCGCGTGAGCGCGCGTTCGTCGTCGAACAGCAGCTCGGCGAGCACCTTGGCGAGCTCGGTCTTGCCGACGCCGCTCGGTCCGAGGAACAAAAACGAGCCGATCGGGCGGCGCGGATCGCGGAGTCCGACGCGGCCGCGGCGCACCGCGCGCGCGATTGCGACTACGGCCGGCTCCTGGCCGATCACGCGTTCGCGCAGGCGCTCTTCGAAGTGCAAGAGCCGCTCGGCCTCGCCCTCGAGCAGGCGCTGCACGGGGATCCCGGTCGAGACCGCGACGGCGCGCGCCACGTCCGCTTCGACGAGCTCGGCGGTTTCGCCGCTCACACGCTTTTGCGCGAGCGCCTCGTCCAGCAGATCGATCGCGCTCTCTGGCAGGAAGCGATCTTGGACGTAGCGGCGGGCGAAATCGACGGACGCGCGCACGGCGGCCTCGCTCACCGGGATGCCGTGGTGCTGCGTGAGCCGCGCCGAGACTCCGCTCAGGATCCGCGCGGCTTCTTCGGCGTTCGGCTCGTCCACGGGGAGGACGCTGAACGAGCGCAGCAGGAACGGCTCGCGCTCGGCGAGCTTTTTCAGGCCCTCGGGGCTCGTGGTCGCGAGCAGGCGCAGCTCGCCGCGCTCGAGCGCACCGCGCAGCAGATCCCCGGCGGCGTTGGCGACCACGCCGTCGAACACCAGCTGGTCGAGCTCGCGCACCACGAGCAAGCGCTGCTCAGCGGGCTCGCCGAGCGTCGCAATTGCGCGGCGGAGCCGCTCTTCGACCTCACCGCGCAGCCGTGTTCCGGCGGCAATCGCGCCGAGGTCGAGCTCGACCAGGCGTAGGCTCTGGAGCCCCTTCGGCACCTCGCCCCGTGCGACGCGCGCGGCGAAGGCGCGGATCAGCGCGTAGCGGCCGACCCCGGGCTCTCCGACCAGCAGCGGGTGCTGCTT
>JALYWZ010000100.1 GCA_030852505.1 Myxococcota bacterium
GAGCTGGTCCTCGATCCGCGACCACAGCTGCTCGCCGAACAGCAGCGCGTCCTGCTCGACGTACAGAAAGTAGTCCATGCCGTTCATCAGTGCGTACTCGACGCCGAGCAGGACGGAGGCCATCCACCCGCAGTAGTGGAAGCTCGTCACCTGAGCGTGACCGGGATTCACCTGCAAGCGGATGCGCTCGATGCGCCCGGAGAAGTAGCGCTCGTCGGGAGCCACCAGCGGAGAGGCCGAATCCACGATCACCACGGTCTTGGGATCGAGGAACGAGCTCACCGACTGCCACCATAGCGGCCGGAGCGCGAGGCCGCGGTTCGCCTCGTCGCCGTGGACTACGTAGCCGGGCACCGAGCGTGGCTCGGCGCAGTACCAGCCGGTGAACACCGCTTCAGGCATGACGGACCTCGGCTCTCAAATCCCGGGGGCGGAGGCTGGCGGCCGCCGCGAACCCGTAGAACGCGATCCCGAGATCGAACACCGTCGCCGACAGACACGCGGCGATCAGCGTTGCCAGCACGGCGTGGCGCGCTGCCCGCGCGACCGCTCGATCCGTAGCCGAGACGTGTTCGCCGCCGCGCCACACCTCCAGCACGAACGCCGCGAACAACGCGGTGCCGATGATCCCGATGTTGGACAAGAGGACCATGGCGAAGCTCGACGCGCGAGCGCTGCCGAGCCCGACGCCGAGCCCATAAGTGTCCAAGAAGTTACTCCAGGCTTGCATGCTCCAGGCCGTGCGCTCGATCCCCGACGGGCTATCGAGCTTCGCAAACACCATGTTGTCGAGGAACGTTCCCACTCGTGCGGCGACCCGCATCTCGAGCACCACCGCCGCGCCCACCGCGGCGATCACGAACATGCCCATGGTCGCCAACACTCGGGCGCGCGGGATCCGATGCGTGCGGTACGCTCTCCACGCGAGCCCGAGGCCGAGCGCGCCGAAGTAAGCGGCGAGGCCCGCGTAAGCGGTGCCGGACGTCGAAAAGGCCAGGAACGCGAACGACAAGAGCGCGAGCACGCCGCTCAGCAACGTGCGCTGCTTGCTCAGCCAGAGGTTCAAGGAGAAGGCGAACAGCGGCAGCGAGAAGGAAGCGAACGCGGAGGCTTCCGGGAAAGTGCCCTGGATGCGCATCAACCCTCCGGCCTCGTAGGCGTCGAACATGCGGTACCCCGCGGTGCGCACGTGGACGAGGATCTTGGGAAGCCCCAGGTAAAACTCGCCGAGGTTGATGATCGCGGCCAGGCAGCTCATGGCCGTGAGCAGCAAGGCGGCTCCGGCGAACACGTGCAGCCCGCGCTGCAGGCGGAGCAGGGAGCGAATCGCCAGAAACGCGCAGAAGCCCCCGAGCGCGTAACCCGACTGCGTGATGTTCCCGGAGACCGGGTGCAGCGGAAACAAGCCGGCTCCGGGCGTGTTCCCCGCGGTCCGGTCGATCGCGAGGATCTGGATCTGGCCTTCGAGAAAGCGCGGAATGCTGATCGCACCGAGCACACCCCAGACCGCGACCAGCATCAGCCAGAACGTCGGCCTGGAGACCCTGCGAAGCGGGACGACTCCGTGACGAGCGAGCAGCACGCGCGCGGCGAAAAAGGGCAAAAACAGCACTCCCGGCGTGATCGTCGCTCCGCCGAGCGCGGGCAGGGACACGGCCGCAGTGCCGCCGAACAAGCACAGCGCGAGCTGCACGTGCAGGATCGCCGAGATCGGGACGAACAGCCCGAGCAGACACACCAGCGCTCCGAAGACGGTCAGCGTCACGAGGGCGGTTCCGCTTTCTCGGAGCTGCGGCTCGCCGGGTTCGAAACGTAGCGCGCCAGCGGCAACCCGAATGCCCGAGGGCTGAACAACACGACCATCGCCCAGGTGCTGAGGAACGACTTCCACACGAGCGAGAAGCTGTCGTTGCGCCACACCGAGCGCAGGAGCCGCGGGAGCTCGGCGCAACCCGCGCGCACGCCCTCCAGGTAGGGGCGCATGAAGATGGTCGTGGCAAACAACGACTTGGCGCGAGAGAAGTCCACGAGCTCCTCGGGCGGCACCACCGTGCCCAGGGTGCGCTCGGCCAGCCAGGCCCGGAACTCGCGCGAGCGAACCTTGAACAACTCGCGGTCATTTACCTGCTGAACGGCATTCCCGAACACGAGCCCGACGAGCGTCTCGGGCGAGACGCGGTAGGCGGCGAGCGGACGCTGAATGGCCGCGACTCGGCCAAAGGCGATACAGCCGTAGATCGTGAAGAAGTCGGCGGCGTAGCGGTCGTCCGGATTCACGGGCAGTGGAAACAGCGCGCGGAGCGCCGAGACTCGATAAGCATTGCCGGAGCCCGGCGCCGAGCCGTACAGCGTCCCCTTCGAGACCAAGCCTTGCAGGAGATCACCGTGGGCGAGGACCGTCGGAATGGCGACGCCGAGCGGACGATCCCGCTCGTCCACCAGCAGCATCCGGTAGTGCACCTTCACGACCCCCTCGTCGAAGGCCTTGGCAACCGAGGCCGCGGCGTCCGGGCTCAGGTAGTCGTCCGAGTCGAGGAAGATCACGACATCGCCCGTGCAGTGTTCGAACCCGGCGTTGTAGGCCGAGCGTTGCCCGCCGTTTTCTTGCAGCACGACGCGAGCGCGATCGCGCCACTTGTGCAGGCTCTCGCGGGAGCCGTCGGTAGAGCCGTCATCGACCACGATCACTTCACACGGGTACGTTTGGCCGAGCGCGGAGCTGACCGCTCGGTCCAGGTAGTCGCCGTGGTTGTGGTTGCAGATGACGACGGAGACCCGCGGCTCGTTCAGAGCCGACAGTTCCACTTGCCTCACGGCCACGCGACGATGGTGCAAAATTGATTCTGGTTTCGATCCCCCTCAGGCCAGTTTTCACGAGCTCTGCCGGTTCAACCTAACGGCCGCGCGCGAGCTCCTGCGCGTACGTTTGGTAGAAAGGCGAGATCCGGAGTGACTTATAGCAAATGTACTTGCGGTAGAGCCAGAGTGAGCCGTAACGTACCAGCGCCTTTTTCGCCACCGCCTTGACCTTCGACGGGGACTTCCAGCTCTGCTCGAAGTGGTGAATGGAGTAGTTTCTGCGCTTGAGCCAGGAGGGGTGCTCGAAAGCGTACTTGTCGAACACTTCGACACCGTCGCTCAAGGTTTGCGCCTGGCCGTTCAAGCGGAACCCGGGCACGTGCTTCAGGAAGTATTCGGTGAAAGTGTCGTTGTTGGGCGAGCGGTAGCTGCCAGGCACGTTGTCGTACGTCCAGAGCACTCCGTTCACGATCGGATGTTCGGGGACCGCGCCGATCACGGCGGTCCCGAGGTTGCAGTCCCACATGAACCCGATGAAGAAGCGACGATCCAGCAGATCGTCGAAGGGACGCACGACCTCGACGTCGGTGTCGAGGTAGATGCCGCCGTGACGCTTCAACACGTCCAACCGGACGTAGTTGGAGACGAGCGACCAGCGCTTCCGTTCGTAGGCGTCCAACACCAGCGGCGATTTCGCCAGGTCGTAGTTCGACTCGTTCCACGTCCGGATTTCGTAGCGCGGAGCCAGCTTGTGCACGGTCGCGAGGCAGCGCTCTATCTTGGCGGTCGCCTTGCCGTTGCCGAACCAGCACAGGTGAATGATCCGAGGAATAGCCATGGAATTGCTCGTCGAGCCTCTACAAGTTCAAGATGTTCTCGGGTGCCAGCGTTCCGCGCAGCAGGTCCTTGAGCGCCAGCACGTTTCCGAGCAACCGCCCGCGCCGGTCGACCCAGGGCTCGGGCCGGACCGAGCGCGTCACGTTGCGCGCGACGTTGCGTAAGATCTGCCGCGCCACGAAGCGCGGAGAGACGGAGCCCTTGCGGAAGATGTAGAGCGGATTGGCAATCTGCGAGTACCCGAAGCGCAAGCCCGGTCCGCGGCCAGCCTTGGTCCCGAGGTGAACGCCGCGCAGGGCGTCGCACGCGACGATGCGTCCGAAAGGCGCGAGCCTGCGCGTGAAGTCCACGTCTTCGAGCCAGCCGTAGAGGGGGAGTCGCTCGTCGAACCGGAGCCGATGTTCCCTCACGGGGGCCAGGCGGATGGCCATGTTGCAGCCGTAGCCGCCGTAGGCGCGTCGCAGCGGCAGCTCGCCCTCGATGCTCGGGTAAGTCTCGATCACGCGGATCGCTTCGTCGTGAGCGATGCCCGGGCCGGTCGCGCCGTCGTGCTTGGGCCAGCTGGTCGCGACGGTCACGTCCGGGTAGCGCTCGAACAACGCCAGGGTGTTCTCGATGTAGTCTCGAGCGGGGTAGTAGTCGTCGTCGAAGAACACCAGGATGTCGGCGTCGCCCGAGACATCGAGGATGGCATTTCGCTGAGCGCACAACCCGCGCGGTGCGCGCACGACCTCCAGCGAAATGTTCGTGCTTGCGGCGCGGGCGCCGTCGAAGTCCTCCGCGCTCGCCGGGCAGACGATGGTCTTGTCGGGGAGACGCGACTGCCGAGCGAGCTGTTCCAGCGTTCGGCCGAGCTGCTCGCGCCTACCGGCCGTCGCGATGCCGACGTACACCGACGGGCTCTGGGTTCGGGGCTCCGCGCCGGAATCGACGCGCGCCGCATGCGCCTCAGGGCTGTGCGTTTGCACGGATTTCTCCTCGTGATTCGCGTGGGGCGGAGGCGATCTGCGCGAGCCGCCGTAGGTCCGGGGATTCGAAGGTCGCGGCGAGGGCTCGGTCGTTGCCGCCACCGAACAGGTTGGCCTGGAACAGCCCGATCCGCTGGGTGCGCAGCAAGCCCAGGAAGCGGATCGGAACATCGGTGATCTGCGCGACGGGGCAACCGCTGCGCAGCGCGTGGAGCTTGAGCCAGATGTCGTCGGCGAAGTCGCAGCGGCCGATGAACTCGCTGCCGGAGCTCTTCAGCGCCGCCAGCACGGCGGGCGGGAAGAGCACGCCGGAGCAGCCGGTCGAAAAGTTGAGGTGACTCGGAGTAACTGATGTGCACGGAGACCAGTCGGCATACGGCGCGAAGCGCGCTCCGCTGCGCTCGACCTTTGCGACGTGCGCCCGGTAGCAATGCACGGCAGCGGGGTTCTCGCGGTGGGCCGCCACCAGGCCCGCGAGCCACCAGTTCGGATACAGCACGTCGTCGTCTGCGGTCACCAGGGGCACACCGATGTCCTCCGAGCGCACGTACGGGAAGTACTTCTTGTGCGGCCCGAAGTTCTCAGTGGGCAGCACCTCGAGCCCGCGCCGCTGAAGGCGCCGTAGAGGTCTCGGGAGATTTGCGAGCGCCGCTCGGTCGTCGAGCCACAAGATCAGACGCGACGGCCGCTCGAGCCCGCGCGCGATCGACTCGATGGTCAAATGCACCGTCTTGATGCGAGAGCCGTACGAAGTCAGAGACACCACCGGTCCCGAGCGAGAAACCGCGGGTGCGTCGCTGTCGACGCTCGCGTGGTAGTGCATCCTGGCCATCAGCTGCGCGACCTTGAACCGGCGTTGCCAGGGTCCTCGCCCGCGGGCGTCGTGGTCCCACTCCGGGTCGTACGTCGTGTTCGCGCGCGGAGCCCGGTTCATGACGTCATCCGCTGGCATGTAACCGCTCATGCTCTTCGTAAAGGCCGGCCTCGTCGTCCACGCCCGGGATCCCGGAGCGCAGCGGAACGTAGCCGGGGTACTCGGACACGCGTGAATCGGCCGAGCTCACCAAGCCGCGTTCGCCCTGAGTCTTCGATTTGAACTCGCTCCAACAGCGCTCGGCGTACGCGCCGAACTCGGCCGCGAAGCGCGCGGTCGAGAAACGCTCGGCATTTTCGCGGCAGGCGCTGGGCTCGAAGCGGTCCTGCTCCGCCTCGAACCGCTCGACCGCTTCGACGATGCTCGCCACGTCCTGGCGGGGAAAGAACAGCCCCGTCGGTCGCGCGTGCGCTGGACCGCGAACCGTCTCGAGCGCACCGCCCTTGCCGAAGGCGATCACCGGCGTGCCGCAGGCCTGGGCCTCGACCGGGATGATCCCGAAATCTTCCTCCGCGGCGAACACGAAGGCGCGCGCCCGTTGCATCATTTCGCGAAGGACGTGGCCGGGCTGGTAGCCCAGGAGCTCGACGTTGGGAGCGGCCTTGGCCTTGACCTTCTCGGCTTCGGAGCCGTCGCCGATCACGACCAAGCGCTTGTCGGGCATGGCCGCGAAGGCTTCGACGATCAGGTCCATGCGCTTGTAGGGGACGAGCCGCGAGGCGGCGAGGTAGAAGTCTCCCTTCGCCTCCGTGAACCCGAAGCGCTCGACGTCGACCGGCGGGTAAATCACGTCCGCATGGCGCCCGTACACCTTGGCAATGCGCCGGGCCACGTACCGAGAGTTCGCGACGAAGTAGTCCACCCCCGCGGCGGTTCGGTAGTCCCAGATGCGCATGCGGTGGAGCATCCACTTGGCGAGCCAACCCTTCATTCCCGTGTCCAGACGCGCCTCTCGCAGATACTGATGCTGCAAGTCCCACGCGTAACGGATCGGTGAATGGACGTAGCTGATGTGAAGCTGATCCGGGCCGGTCAACACGCCCTTGGCGGCCGCGTGGTTGCTCGAGATCACGAGGTCGTAGTGCGAGAGATCGAACTGCTCGACGGCGAGCGGCATCAGCAGCAGGTAAGAGCGGAACGAGCGCGCAGCGAGCGGCAGGTGCTTGATGAACGACGTCTCGATCCGCCGGTCGCGCAGGTACTCGGTGGCGGCGATCACGGCCGGGTCGGCGTAGATCGCGAACAGATCCGCCTCCGGGTACAGGTGGCAGAGCTGCTCCACGACGCTCTCGGAGCCGGCGAGCGTGGTGAACCACTCGTGAACCAGCGCAGTCCTCACCATCGCGCGTCCTCGAGCCGTGGTGCGACCTCGGCGAAAGCGGCCGCGGTGCTCTCGCTCCGAGACCGCAGCAGCTCTTCGACGACCGCCAGGTGGCAGTGCGCCGTGCCCGTCCAGCTGTGCGCGCGCAAGCGGTCGTGGCCGCGTTGGACCAGAGCCGCGCGCTCGGCGGGGTCCGACCAGAGGCGCCGGATCAGCGCGGCGAGCTCGAGCGGGTCGTCGGGGTGGAAGTAGAGCGCCGCGTCTCCACACACCTCGGGCAGCGCCCCCGCGTTCGAAGCCAGCACCGGGCAGCCCGACGCCATGGCTTCGAGCGGTGGGATACCGAAGCCCTCGTAGTAAGAGGGGTGGACGAACATCGCGGCGTGCTCGTAGAGCGCCCGGAGCTCCTGGTCGCTGACGTAACCGACGAGCTCGAGAGACTGCAGCGCGGCCTCGGTCGAGCCGTCGAACACCCGTTCATCCACGGCGCCTGCGACGACCACGGTCAGCCCGCAGTCTTTCAGGTGCTCGAGGGCGCGCGCGATCACACGAAAGTTCTTGTGCGGAGCCAGGCTGCTCACCGAGAGCACGTAGCCCCCGGGCTTCAAGCCGTGCTTTTCGAGCACGGACACTTGCGGTGCGATGCGCTCGAGGTGCTGCCAGCCCTCACCGGACACGCGAACGCGCTCGGCGGTCACGTCGAGCGTCGCGATCAACTCCGACTTCGCGAACTCGGAGACGGTCATGACCAGCGCGCTCTGGCGGGCCAGGCGCGGCAGCAGGAACTTGTACCAGGAGCGAAACAAGCGTCCGTACGACTCGGGAACTCGATAAACGGCCGCGTCGTGGATCGTGACCACCTGTGCGTTCTTGAGCAGCGGACCAGTCGGGCAGAAGCCGAGAAGAAAGCCACCCCGTGTGAGCACCGGCAGCGTGAGTTGCTCCCACAGCTGTCCCCGGAACGGGCCCTGGCAGCGAAATGCGAGCGAGCGCAGCGCGGGCGCCGGCGTACCGGGAGGCGCGAGCACCACGGCGTCGAAAGAGCGCGCTGTCCCCGCCTTGGAAAGCTCCTCGTCCAGCGCCAGGAGCGTTTCTAGCGCGTAGCGTTGAACGCCGGTTAGCCGTTGTCCGAGAAACCGACCGTTGATGTAGAGAGTGGGCCGTTTCAAGGATCACCCTCGAATGCGCGAGCGAAGTAGGGGGAAGGTCTCGCACTCGGCGTCTTCTTCGGCCGTGGCCGAGAAGGGCGCGCCGCCCGACATGCGAGTTACGAGCCCCGCCGCTGCAAAGCCGGCGCGTTGCCAGTGGCCCCGCGTCACGGGCTGGTTCGTGCCGTCGGAGCTGCCCGCGGAGGGGTCCTCCGAGCGAGGGTAGGAGTGCCTCCGGCGAGACGTCGCGCCGGCGTCGTTGACCACGACGGCGAAGGACGAGCTCGCCGACATGCGCCGCGCGTGATCGACCGCTACCCTGCGCGGCGTGTTCTGCAAGCGCATCACGCTCAGCACCATGTCGGACAGCGCGGCCAGCGTCAGGCCGTCGGACACGAAGGGGAAGCTCGGAGAATCGATCACGACGAAGTCGAACTCGTGACGCGCCTGGGACACGAGCTGGCTCATGCGCTCGCTCGACAAGAGCTCGGCCCGCGCCATTCCGCCCCCCGGAAGCAGGTAGAACTCGCCGAAGGAAAGCGGGACCCGGCGCACGGCTTCGTGCCAATCGCAGGTTCCGAGCAGCGCGCTACGCAGGTTCTGCTCGCGCCCCGAGGTGGCCTCCGCTTTCGGGACCGGCCGGCGAAGATCCGCGTCAATCACCAGCACGCGCCGCCCGTCCGTGGCGAGCGCCGCGGCGAGCCAGTGCGCGCAGGTCGTCTTCCCGTCGCCGGGCGCGGGCGAGGTGATCAGGACCACGGTCGAGCGCGCCGATGCCGCCCAGTGATACACGCTCGTGCGGAGCGCGCGGAACGCCTCGACGAATCGGCTATCGGCGTGTCCGGCGGGGAGCTCGAAGCTCTGCCCGTCGAAGGCCGGCCCGACCGCGCGTGCCCGGCGCCGGCGCGGGATCCGTGCCCAGATCGGGCTGGCGCCGATGCTGCGATGGACGTCGCTCTCGCTCTGCAGCGTCCCGGCGAAGATGCTGTGCAGCAAGACCAGCGCGACGCCGAGCGCGACACCCACCAACCCGCTCGCCGCGCCGAGTGCGAGCTTCGGCGAATCCTCGCGGTCCGAGACGCGCGGCACGTCCAGGATGCGGTTCTTGGAGAGCGTGGAAGCCTTCACGATCGCCGCTTGCTGCTGGCGCTCGAGCAGGTACGAATACGTGCGGTTGTAGACCTCGGATTCGCGCGACAGCTGCGCGAGCCCGAACTCCGCGGAAGGTACCGTCTTCAGCTTCTGCTCGAACTGCCCGATGATCCCGCTCAACGTGCCGAGGCTCTCCTGCGCACGCGAGAGGCGGCTCGCGACGTAGTTTTGCACGGCTTCGAGCTGGGCCTTGACCTGTGCGCGCTGCTCTTGCACCGGCGGCGCGACGTCGTTGAACTGCGATTCGAGCTCGGTGAGCTTGTGCCGCGCCTGAGACAGCGAGGACGACATGCCCTCGAGGACCGTATCCCTGGCCTCGCCGACCAGGTACGCGCCCATCGGCGGATCCTTGGACGAGAGAGCGCGCTTCATGTCCGCGAGCGCCGCGACCTGCAGGCGCGCGGCGACCCGCTGCTCTTCGTACTTCGCGATCTGTTCGATCATCGCCTTGGCCTCGCTGTCGAGGACCACGACGCGGTTGTTCGTGCGGTAGGTCGCGAGTTGCTTCTGCACGTTGTCCAGAGATTCGCGGATCGTGCGGAGCTGACTGGTGACGAAGGTCTCGGCTGCGGTCGCGTCCTCCGTCTTCCACGACTGACGCTCCTGCAGGTAAGCTTCCATCAGGTGGGTGAGGAAGGCGGCCGCCGCGCGCGGCGAGCTGCTGCTGAACTCGAGCGTGACGACGTTCACCGGCCCGTTCGTGCCCTTCGGGGCGTACACGTCGAGCATCCCGACCGCGTCGTCCGTGAGCTCTTCGAGGGGCAGGATGCCCATCTCGTAGCGGGAGCCGGCCTTCGGGGAGCCGTCCGCGCCCTGGACGAGGGTCAGCTCGAAGTCGTCCGTCTTCAAGAGCTCGCCGAGCTTTCCCACCGCGACCAGCCGGTTCTCCGTGTAGAGCTCGTAGCTCTCGGGGGTCTTGAAACGCAGCTCGAACGACAGGCCGTCTCGCGCCTTCTCGGAGAGGATGGCGTTCAC
>JALYWZ010000597.1 GCA_030852505.1 Myxococcota bacterium
CGAACTCAGGCTCGCTTCCACCGGGACACGGGGTGCTCTGCCCGGTCGGGTTGCCGTCGCGATCGACACACGCGGGAGTCACGAGGCGCTGCACCAGAACCGGGACGGCTTCGCCCAGGATCTTCTGCTTGTCCGCCATCGACCGGGAGTTGTCGATCATGAACAAGAGGTCGATCTTATCGACCGCGGTCTGCACGATCTGATCGACGAACAAGTTGCTGGTGTTCGGATCCTGCGGCTGGACCGGCCTCTGGAGACAGCCAGCGGCGAGCGCCAACGAGGCGGCCGTGGCGAGCACTCCGGCGCCGATGGAGCGCAGCCACCGGGTGGTGGTGGAGGGCTTGGGGGGGGCTTCACGCTTCAGCATCATTGGAAAGACTCCTGGGTCGAGCCGGTAGCGAGCGAGGACTGAGTTTCCCTACTTGCTCGCGGCTCGGGTCGGCGCATGGGACCCGGACCGGCGCGCAGGGTAGGGTTTTCCAGCCTGAATTGTCAATCGTGGCGAGGGGGAGGCGACCCAGCGAGGAGCGCGAGACCGCCATCGAAACTGCCGAGCCCCGGTTAGACAGCAATCCGCGTGCCTCGCCGGATGCCGCGTATCGGCGGCCTGACAGACAACTCAGTTGGCAATTTGGCCCCGAAAGCCGGCAACCAAGTTGCCGCGAGCCCAGGGGCTAGTGCAGTGCTTGCCCCATGCACGCGATGTAGGCGACGGCGCCCTTGGCTGGCACCTCGCTCGAGAAGCGCAGCACGCGGCGCTCGGTGGCCGGGCACTTCGAGACCGAAGCGGCGCGCGCCAGCACGCTGGAGTCGGTCGCCAGCTCGTTGCCGTGCGGGAGCCCGTCCACGTAGCAGAAGCCCTGCGCGTCGCTGAGCGGGTCCGCGTTCGCCTGGCAGCGCTTCAAGCTCTCTCCGCTGAATTGCTCGACCTCGCACAGGCAGTAGTCGGCGCAGGCCGGAGCGCCGGGCACGCCGCAGTGTCCGGAGTCGGCGAGCTGTTCTCGGACGTTGCCGGCGACGGGCGAGCCGTCGCCGAGCTCTTTTCGCCCCGGCGTGTTGCACGGCGCGCAGCTCGCGTTCGCCGCGACGGGCCGCCGGGCCTCGATCACGCGACACGGGACCTGACCGTCCCCGTCGACCTCGAGCTGGCGCGGCAGGCACTTCACCGCGATCTGCTCCTTCAGGCGTTCGATGACGGCGGTGACGGCGGGGTTGTAGCCGTAGTCCGGATCGGCGGAGGGGTCGGCCGCTTGCGTGACCTTGGGGCAGATCGAGGCGACGATCGCGTTCTTGGTGCGCAGGCCGACGCCGCGCAGCACCTCGAGCTGGCGCGTGCCGGGAAACGCCTTGGCGTGGGTCTGCACGTTGCCCTCGCACAGCGAGCGGTTCTGAGCGGCGTCGCTTGCGTAGCAGTCGCACGGCGGCCCACCCAACGCGTCGCCGACGCAGGTGGTCGGTGTCTTCGGGAACGTGCAGGCGTACTGCGGTTCGGTTCCAGAGAGCGACTCGTGACCGTTGATCGGATTTTCGCGGCGGGTCGCGCTCGCCGGCGAGATGCGTCCGACCGCGGCGCCAGCGGGGTGGTCGAGCGACAGCCCCGGGATCGTGGAGCGATCTTCCACCGACTCGATCATGAACGGATCTCGAGGTCGCTCGCCGGGCTTGCCGAGCATCCAATCGAAGCGGCCCTGAGCCTCGAGCTCCTCGTACGTCAAGTAACGGAGCCGTCGCGGTTCACTCCAGCTGGCCTCGTCCGAGACGTCTTGCCAGGGCACGCCGGTGATGCCGGCCAGGTACACCAGCGAGCGATCGCGCGGGGCCTCGCCGGCGGGCGCCGCGAAGATCGGGTTTTGCACGAGCTCGCCGCGGCGATTCCGGATCACCTCCGACGTGAGCCCGTCCACATAACGCGAAATCGGCTGCAGGAAGTCCTTGCCGAAGCGGCGCTTTTGCTGAAAACACCGGAGGTTCATCGGCTCCGCCGCGTCGTCTGCGTAGAAGCTCCCGGACTGGCACTTGGCGTCCGCTTCGGGGGCGGGGCAATCCGGCACCGCCACGCCGCAGGGCGCGCAGCACTTGTCGTTCGGATCGCGATCGCAGGCGCTGTTCGATCTCGGCATTCGCCCGATGGTCTGCGCGGAGCCGGCGTAGCCCACCACGCCGCCGTCCGCGTAATCGGTGATCGAGCAATCGTTCTCGTCCGTGAGCATCACGACGGCTAGCAGCGAATCGGGGCGCAGAAAGGCCTCGCGCTGCGCGAGGATCGTGGTGTCCACGCCCGTAGCCAGCGTTTGCCCCGTGCTCGGGTCGTAGCTCACCTGTTGCGGCGGTTCGGGATCGACCAGGAAGCGGTACCACGATTCGAGCGACGCCTCGAAGCCGCAGCCGTTCTCGCCTGCGGCCACCACCATGTTCTGGAAGGCGCCGATCAGACCGGGAGCGTCGGTCATCCCCGGCGGATCGTTGCGGGGCCGCACGGCATCGGGATCCCACGCCAAAAAGCCCTGATTGTTCCAGTTCACGAGGTTCGGTTGCTCGAGGGAACCGGCGATCAACCCGCGGTCCGGTGTCGTGCAGCCCTGGGCGTTGCCGCTCATGTCCCCGAGGTCGGAGGTGACCACCCCGATGTGGATGTCCTTGATCGGCGTGAACTCCGGAGCGCCCGTCGAGCACGGGGCATTCCCGCCCACGGGTGCACCCAGCTCGTCCACGCAGATCGGCGACACCAGCCGGTTCAACAAGACCGGCACGGCCTGCTTCAGGATCTCCTGCTTGTCGGCCATCGACCGCGAGTTGTCGATCATGAACAACAGGTCGATGCGCTCGATCCGGTTCTGGATGACCTGATCGACGAACTGGTTGCTCGTGATGGGTTCGGTCGGCACGACGGGCCGTTCCAGGCACGCGGCAGCTAGAGAAAGCGTGGTGAAGGCGGCGGCGATCAGTTTGGAATGCATGTGGTGGCTCCCCGGGGCCACTCACAGCAAGCGATGTGCCTGCGCGCGAACCGCGTATCAGGCCGCAATTTCCGGCGTCACACAGGCTCTCGAATGCCAACTCGCAGCAGACGGAGCCAACTGAGTTACCAGCTCTTGAGGTTCGACTGAGAGACCTTGCAGGTGGCGGTGTTCCACTGACTGGCGCCGCCGTGGAGCGAGCTGGACTCGCCGTTGTGGTCGGTGACGGCCGTGTATTCCGTACAGATCCGCGGCTTGTCGTCGCCCGCGTCGTAGCCACCTTTGACGAACAGGTCGGTGATGGTGACGGTGTCGCCGTAGTTCTGGTTGGCGCCGGCCACCGCGGTCTTCACGCCCTCGACGCGCACGTTGTCGATCACGAGGTGGCGTGGTCCGCCGTTGGCGGTGCAGTCACCACACGACCTCCACAGCTTGCCGAAGTCGGCGATGTACGAGTTCTTGACGATGGTCTTGGAGCCGCCCTTGGCGTTGTGTTGAAAGACCTTGTCGCTCGCGTGGAGCGCGATCACGTGGTCGAGCGTCATGGTCGCGCCGTCCTTGGTGTTGGTGGCCGCGTCCTCGCACACGTCTTCCCAGTAGACGTGATCCAGCGTGCAGTTGCCGCGGCAAACGATGCCGTTCCCCGCCGGCAAGCCGCCCGCGATGATCAGGTTCTTGACGGTCACGCCGTCCTCGACCTCGAACACGGTGACTTGATCCTCACCGTCGTCGCAGTCGGATGTGTTGTTGACGCCGATCTTCTGGTTCTCGAAATCCCAGACGTCCTTGCCGCCGTTCTTTTCGTTCTTGAGCTGCGTGGTGCCGTTCCTGATCTCGCCGTTGCCGTTCGAGGGGGTCGGGATCGCCGTCGGGATCGTGCGATCGCTCGAGCTGCTACCGCCGGTTCCGGAGCCGCCTGCTGGGGCGCTGCCGCCCGTTGCCACGTTACCTCCCGTTGCCGCGCTGCCGCTGGTTCCGCCAGCGCCGTTCGGCGCTCCGCCCTGGCTCTTGCCGCCGGTCGCGACGCTGCCGCCAGTAGCAGCGTTAGTAGAGCCACCGCTCGCCTCGGGCGCGCGGC